>MTER01000209.1 GCA_002083985.1 Candidatus Altarchaeales archaeon A3 | reverse complement strand
TCCGAATGAAATGAGGTTATTTTGAAATGAGGGCGAAGCGATTTCAAAAATGAAATTTTTGAAATATGAGAGTGAAACGAACTTAACTTATTACAAATTTGAAATAAAAGCTAATGTAATTTAAACAAGTAATAAAGTTAAGTTGTAAGTCTTAATTTGCAACAAGTATAATGTTGTTTTAGCTTCAAATCCAAATTCTTTTTTGCCACGCTCACATACGGACAAAGTCTCGGTTGCCCATTTGGCTTTGAAGTGCCCTATACAATCCCCTAATTGTTTTCGTAATTTTTATATTTTAGGATAAACGTAAGCTCTTATAATATCCTTCTTAACCTCAATCTTATAAGTATCATTAATCGTTTTTATAATTCTGAACACTTCATGCAAGGTAGGATAATCATTATTGCCTGTGAAACACCGTGCATCATCTATGAGGATCAAATGATTCTTAACTTTGTGATCTTTTATGATTTTGAGTTCGCTGATAATCGGCGTTTCTAAATCTCCTTTTGCTGTATTACCTCCAGAATAATGAGCATCCAACCAAAACAAACAAGGTGTGGAAATTGAATTAAGTATATCTGGTAGAATTTTACTACTGTTTCCATGCAAAATTTTAATGTGAGGAAACTCAGAGAACCGTTTTACTGCCCCATTATAAAAGGAATCGCTCAATTCTATTGTATATATCTTTTTAAAATTATTCTTAACATCATCAACAGTATCTCCTAAATAAGTGCCTGTCTCTATTAAACAATTTACATTGAATCTCTTTTGAAACTCCTTCAAAGTATTGACTTTAAAACTATGTGTTGGCGGAACAGGTATTAAACGAAAAGCCAACAATCCTTCTATTACTAACCTTAGCAATTTTGGATTCCTTTTAATATACTCTTTTATCATTTTTTATTTAAAATTTAATTTCATATTTTACCCTCTACTAAATTTAGTTGTAGTTTTTCTATCATGATGATTCTTCAAGTTTATCTTTATTTTATTCATATCATTCGTATTTGTTTAGCTAATTGGATTTTACTGAAAACTACAAGTTTTTTAAAATTTATGAAATTTTAAAATTACCTCGTCATTTTAAATTTTATTTAAAATATAGTGGCAAAGCGAACTTATATTTGATTTTGTAGTTATTTTTTCACACTTAACTTTTTAAGCAGCTAAACAAATACTATCATTCAATTGTTTTTTTGAGTCCTTCTTTAAATGTTGTTTTTGCTTCAAAACCAAACTCTTTGGCACTCACCCCTTTAAATTGGGTTAATTATTTTGGAGGGATATTTTAAAAATCTCATCTCGCTGATGATCAGAAATTTTCAAATTTTCTGATTTGAAAAAGCTTAAAAAATCTTAAAATTGAATATTATAAATTTAATTTCAAACATTATATGTAACTTTTCAATAACTTGTGAGAAGATAACCTCGCTGTTGCTCGGATATTTTCAAAATCTATATGATTTTGAAAATGATAAAATAGAGTTGTTGCAAATTAAAAATTTTAAAGGTGATTTTAAAATCGCAAAGATTTTAAAATATCTGAGGTTAAAATTAATAAATTTTAAAGGTGAAAAAGTTATTTTGCAACATGTCTAATATATAATTTGTTTTGCATTTTTTGCATTTTTTTTTATAAAAATAAGTGGCACAAAATTTATTTGCCCCAACTTATTGAGAAGTTACTTTGTTTTTTATAAAATAATTAGTGTCCACTCATAAAGTAAAAAATTTTGAAAATTTTTTTTAAGTTCACACACAAATTGGCATATTTTATCGGACAAATTGACAAAAAATATGAGTTTCACTAATTAGTTACAAAATTTATTTGCCACAACTTATTGAGAAATTTCCTTAAATTTTCCTAAACACCAATATTCTTTCACCTTCGCTTTTATTTTCCCTTGTTGCGTATCTATAAAATTTATCTTCTAATACCAAGTTATACTTTTTTGCCCTCTCAGTTAATTCACTGGCAAGTTTAAACCTTACATTTTTTATTTTCCTGTCTTTATCTACAATCATGCTGCATACTCCGTTGCTTTTCAGAACTCTGGAAATTTCCGAAATTGCATTTTCCATGTCCTTAAAATAAATTTCTATCGCCATTAACTTTTTACTCGCATCGTTACTTCCGGTTCCCACAATTTCCTTATCAACACCTATATAATTTTTTTCATCAACTCTCTCATTGAGCAATGCCATTTCTATCTGATGGATTTTTATATAGTTTAACGCATTTAAATAGGGCGGAGATGTAACAACCAAATCAACTGTTTGGGCATCAAGGGAAATTTTTTTTGCATCGCAATCAAGCACTTCCGCAAACACATCTGTATTAAGAGATGTAAGTTTTTTTAAATTTACACAAACATTTTTCTTAAAAATTTCAAACACATTTATTGCATCTTTTTTCTCCCTCACTCTTCTTACTCCATGCTCGCCAATACTTGCACATGACTTTACAATAGAAAGCAGGCAGACAAGTAAAAAATTTCTTATATCATCTGTATAATTTTCATAAATTTCTTTTCGTATCTTTAATAGCCGCATTAAATTTTCCTGGTTAAAAAGGTAACTATATTCAAATTTTTTGCATTCATCTGTAATTTCGTCAAAATCGTCAAAATCCGGATTTATATTTATAATTCTTATTAACTCATCATTACTCATACTTATTTTTTTGGTTTTTACCTTTGTAACTAATCTCGCAATCGGATTTACATCTATTCCGTAAGAGTTACGATGCAGTAAATTTGCCTCAACCAGGGTTGTTCCGCTGCCGCAAAAAGGGTCTAAAACAACATCGTACTTTTTTGAAAATTTCTGAATTAAAAATCTCGGAATCTGGGGAACAAATTGTCCCGGATACCTGTATAAATGATGGGTTGCATATTCTGTTTCTTCTTCTCCGATTCTTCGGAAAATCATTTGTTCAGACATGTTAAATTTAGTATTCGGTTTATGCTGCATTTTTTTAAATTTTATATTCTAATTTTTCCAGTTCATTTTTTATCTGCCCAGGTAAAACATTCCTTTTCTCATGCCCATCTATTTTGTTCCATAAATCTTTCTTTCCGAAAGTTTTGCTGTCGTTGCACATTTTACTATCAATGAGGTTTTCCGAATTAAAAGATAAAGGATTTTCAACTGATTTTAAAGACATAATAATTTCTTTTGCCTTCTTTATAGTTCCTGTTGTGTTTAGCAGAATGACTGAAATTTTTGTTTCGTTTATTGCGGAAAGCAAAGATAATGCAACAACAATCTCATCTTTGGTTTCGTGAGATGTCTTTAAAATTCCAAGTCCGAAATTTTCATTCCAGTCAATCAGATAAATATTTGCGTCACCCATTTTATTATCTCCCAAAAATGAATGAACTGCATATAAGCATCCTCTTAAAATTTCTTCCTTGGAAAATCGCCTGCTGTTTTCTGAAATAACTTTGAAAATTACATATCTTTTTCTTTCTCTTATTCCTGGAGGTAATTTCATTTTTATAATGTGGGCTTGCCCGGATTCGGACCGGGGATCTTCTGCATGTGAAGCAGACGTCATAACCACTGGACCACAAGCCCAAAAAGGTTAAAATTTATTAGGAATTACGCTTTTGTTAAAATTTGCTCTTTGTAACGGATTGTTGTGCCAACATAAAATGTTCATAAAATTATATTATAAAAATACTTGCAGTATTTTTAGAATACTCAAAAATTTACAAATTTTTGATATGATATAAAAAGATACTCCTAATAAGTTAATTGTCCTGAAAAAAGTATCCTCTCAAAATTTGGCATTGTTAATTTAGTATAGATTTTTATATTTTGTGCCAATCTTAATATTTAAAATCTTTTAAAATGGAAACCTGCCAAAAAGGTAAAATTACTGTGGAATAACAATTTATCTATACTTTTTTAACAATGCCTAAAAAAGCATAATAACAAAGAATGCTCTTTTTGGAGATTAAACAAGTTTAGATGCTATGAAAATTGGTTACAAAGTCAATTGATTGCTACATTTTTAGGACTTATGCAAAACAGATACGAATTCTTATCTTTTTAAGTCCTTTTACAAGGTGAATTGCGTAAGTCCTAATCTTTAAACAATTTAGGACTTATGCAAAAGCAATACAAATTTTTGATTTTTAAGTTTTTTATCCTATGAACTGCGTAAGTCCTGCAATTATAGAAATCAGTACAGCAATCCGTTATAATCAGCAATATTTTAAAAATTCGTAACTTCTCAATAACTCGTGAGAAG
>MTER01000208.1 GCA_002083985.1 Candidatus Altarchaeales archaeon A3 | reverse complement strand
TTTCAAGAAGACGTGAAATGCCAAGATTAGCAGATCTTATCGTACAGAAAGCATCAGCCAATTCCACAAGTCATTGAGCATATTCGAAAAAATTCATAATTGTTGCGAATATATTGTCACCTCGCTTCGCTCGGAAAATATTTTAAATAAATTTAAAATAACAATAGATTGAAAATTATTTCGCAACATGTCTAATATATTGAAAAAGAATTGAAATGGATTTACATAAGATTGATTCACGAGGGTGACAAAAAACACTATTTTTCCATCGTATTCTCTCTAACATTTCAAGACAATTTTTTTCTGTAAAGTCAACTATGCTTTTTCGCATTTTTATATCAAAATATAATTTTATAAAGATTATAATTAATTATTCACGAATTAAAAATAAGGGTGTTAAAATAATTGGTTTAATAAAATGAAAAACAACCCCGTGGTTTCAGTAGTAATTCCTACTTATAATAAGGTTCGGTATTTGAAAGAAGCGATTGAAAGTGTTTTGAACCAAACTTATTTAAATAGAGATGTGATTGTAGTAGATGATGGTTCAACTGATAATACGGCAGAAATCGTGAAGTCATTTAACGACCCGAGAATTATCTATTCCTGGCATGAAAATAAAGGAGCGGCCGCTGCCAGAAATACAGGTATTAAAAATGCTCATGGAAAGTATGTTGCTTTTATAGATTCTGATGACTTATGGCTAAAAGAAAAATTAGAAAAACAGGTTGATTTTATGGAAAAAAATCCTGATATAGGATTATTAGGAACCGGTAGCTATGAGATTACTGATGAGGGAAAAATATGGAGTAAGAAAATTTTCCCAACTGATAATAAAATTCTTCAAAAGGATTTAATCAAATACAATCCTTTTATTCAGACATCAATAATGGCAAAAAGAGAAGTTTTTGATAAAGCTGGTTTATATGACAAGACATTTCAGGAGTCAGAAGATTACGAGCTTTGGTTAAGAATTGCTAAATATTATAAGATTGCTAATTTGCCAGAGCCATTGGTGATGAAAAGATACTATGGTGATTGTCTTTCTCCTGCTAAGGACAAAAAACAACTATATTTTGTATTAAAAGCAAAAAAAATAGCAGTTGATCGTGGTCAGTATCCAAAATGGTGCTATATTTATCTTATAAGATCTTGGATTTTTATAAAGATACCATTTTCATGGCGTAAAATTATCAGGATATATTTGCTAAAAAAGAGATTCTATAATGTTCCTGGCAGGCATAGTGCGGGAAAGTGACAAAATTCACACTCACTTCGCTACAAAAAATATGAATTTTGTGATGTCTAACTCACACGGTTATGTGACATATATGAAAGTAGGACACTTTTTTTGTAACCTCTCAATAAAATATGGTAAATTGAGTTTTGGGGCTTTATTTTTGTAAATATGTTAGGGTAAATTTATTTTGTAACTGCTCTTTTTATAAAAAACAAATACAAAAAGTGCAAAACAGTCCATATATTTTGTCATTTTCAAAATCATATAGATTTTGAAAATATCTGAGCAACAGCGAGGTTATCCACAAGTTATTGAGAAGTTACTTATTTTTCAGTGAAAAATGTTAAATTTTTGATAGTGTAAAAATAGGTGACTTTTTTCGCAATACATAAATTTTAAGATTTCTTTTAAGCGGAATTTTTAAAATGTTGCTTTTGATTTTTTTTCGATTTATAGAAGGTGAGCACCAACGATCACCTATTAATTATGCCATCAAATTTTCTGATTATAGTGGATTGCTGTGCTGATTTCTACAACCGTTTAAAGATGTGGCAATCAATTGAAGTTGTAACTAATTCTCATAGCATCTAAACTTCTTTAATATCTCAAAAAGGGTTTCCTATGTTATTGTGCTTTTTTATTGCATTTGATGGCCATTTTGCCATTGTTTTTTTCAAGACAATTAATTTATTCTGATGTATCTTTTTAGTAACTTCTCAATAAGTTAGGGTAAATAAATTTTGTAACTGCTTATTTTATAAAAAACAAATACAAAAAATGTAAAACAAATTATATATTTTATCATTTTCAAAATCATATAAAATATCCGAGCAACAGCGAGGTTATTTTCTCACAAGTTATTGAGAAGTTACTCTTTTTATACCTAAATCATAATTTTATGAACATTTTAGTAATTTTTCAATAAGTTGTGGCAAATAAATTTTGTAACTGCTTATTTTATAAAAAACAAATACAAAAAATGTAAAACAAATTATATATTTTATCATTTTCAAAATCATAAAATATCCGAGCAACAGCGAGGTTATTTTCTCACAAGTTATTGAGAAGTTACTCTTTTTATACCTAAATCATAATTTTATGAACATTTTATTGTTATGCTGCACAACTCTAGAAATTACGTTTTTATTAAATGAAACATAACCTCGCTTACGCTCGGATATTTTCAAAACTCTGCGTTTTGAAAATAATCACACTTACACGCACTTCGTTAGTGTCTTTCAAAAATCTTTATGATTTTGAAAATCGTTAGAATATTTTAAAATTTCCAGATTTTAAAATAATTATAATTTCAGAAATTTAAAAAAGCTTAATTTGTGAGGTTGTGAAGTATAGCCCATCAATCCGTTACAAAAAGTAAAATTTTAATAAATTTCAAAATGTCTTAAAAATGAAAAAAGCAATAATCGTCCTTTCGGGAGGGCTTGACTCCTGTGTTGCAGCCGCTTGTGCAAAATCATCGGGCTATTCTTTACATAGTTTATTTTTTGATTACGGGCAACAATCGTTGGAAAATGAGAAAATTGCAGCAGGAGAAATTTCAAAATTTTTAGATGCAAAATTTGATGTTATAAATCTTGAATGGATGAAAAATTTAAAATCAGGTTTAATATACGGAAATATTCCGAAGGTTAAATTTAGTGATTTGGACGACAAGGAAAAAGCAACGCATTCTGCATCTCTGGTCTGGGTCCCTGCCCGCAATCTGGTTTTTTGCTCTATTGCCGCAGGCATATCTGAAAGTGAAAATGACGAGGCAATATTTACCGGCTTTGACAAGGAGGAAGCAGAAACATTTCCTGATAACAGCAATGACTTTGTTAAAAATTTTAATAATTTGTTAAATTTCGCGGTTTTACAAAAGAAAAAACCTGAACTTATTGTACCTTTAATTGATATGAACAAAAATGAAATTGTAAAACTAGGAGAAAAAATTAAGGCACCAATGCATCTTTCGTGGAGTTGTTATAAAGCAGATAGCAATAATGTTCATTGCGGGGAATGCGAGTCGTGTTTAAGGAGAAAAAGAGCGTTTAAATTGGCAAATGTCCGAGATTTGACAAAATATTTAAAGTAAATGAAATTTAACTGCAATTTTTTAAAGTTTAAAAAATACCTATAAAATTCTCAAATAATTTTAGAATATTTTTTATTTTGCATTTTAATTTATTTCATAATTTTATTTCAAATGACAAAAAAAACACCAAAAACGAAAATTTCTGAATTTGATTTTGAAAAATTTGGACTTATAGAGGTTTGTGATGTATGTGGCAAACCACTTTTAGAAGGCCAAAAATTTGGTAGAAGAAAATCTAATGATGCTTTATGTCATGAGAATTGTTTGTATTTCTCTGTTGACAAACAAATTCGCAAATTAAACCCAACCGGAAATTTTAACATTAACTGCAAGGACTTTGAAGAAAAATGTGTAAAATTTATTGACGATTATGTCCAAAGGAATGATGTAAAGTGCATTGTTCTCGGCGTCTCAGGAGGTATTGACTCGGCTGTTTGTGCGTATTTGCTTTCAAAGGTGAATGTCAAAAAAATTTTTGTTATGATGCCAATGAATGGAATAACTCCTCCGGAGGATATAAAAGATGCAAAGGAAATTTCAAAAATTTTAAACACAGAAACAATTTGTATAGAAATAAACCCTCTTGTTGAGAAATTTAAGGAAATTTTAAATTTTGACGAGGAACAGGATAAAAAGACAATAGGAAATTTAACTGCAAGGGTCAGGATGTGTATTCTTTATGCCATTGCCAATAAAAACAGCGGAATTGTTTGCGGAACAGGGGACAAATCGGAAATTTTGCTCGGTTATTTTACAAAATACGGTGATGGTGGCTGCGATATAATGCCAATCGCTGACATTTACAAAACACAGGTTAAAATTTTGGCAATGTCTTTGGGAGTTCCTGAAAAGATAACTGCAAAGAAATCATCTCCGCGACTGTGGAAAAATCAGAAAGCGATCGATGAAATAGGAATGGATTACGATGAAATAGATAAAATTTTAATGATGATGGAAAAAGAAATG
>MTER01000207.1:3735-5751 GCA_002083985.1 Candidatus Altarchaeales archaeon A3 | reverse complement strand
GCAGTTAAAATTTTTGATTATGTCGGCAATTCGTACTTTTCATACCCTGCAGCAGGTTTAAAATACGATGGAAAATACAGGTTAGTTTATCTGCCTTTTGGTTTTGAATCGGCTTCAAAACAATATACCTTGATGGACAGGATTATTAAATGGCTTTTACAGTCCGCAACCTTTAAAAATTACGCGAATTATGGAGAAGACACTGACTGCAATGGACTTCACAATTATCTTGTGATAAATGTAACATTGAATGTAAGTAATGCCGGAAACTATACTATTGGAGGATATTTATTTGACCCAAATTTGAAGCATATTGATGATTATGAAACAAACAGATATTTAGGTGCAGGAATGCAAACAGTACAACTTAAATTTAAAGGATATAAAATTTATAATAATGGCGTCAGCGGGAATTATCAATTAAAATTTTTGACTGTAGAAAATGTGGATGATGTTTATAAGTATCCCGTGGACTATGCAATAAATCCATATATTACTTCTTCTTATTCTTATGTAACATTTGACAGAACATTCACAGGAAATTATAAAGAGTCAACTGAAAATATTTACGAAGAAGAATGTGCGAAGTATAGATATTTGACAATAAATGTTAGTGTTAATATAACTTCTCCCGGAAATTATATGATTAGCGGAGAATTGTATGACAATAATTCGCTGTTTATAACAAAAGCAGGTAATTTTACCTATTTAAACAGCGGCATTCAAACAGTAAAACTCAACTTTAAAGGTTTTGATATTTATCACAATGAAGCAAATGGAAAATACTATTTAAAAGCCCTGCTTATAAAAAATATAGGAGAAACAATAGATTATAAAGAGACAGCATACACAACAACCCCTTACAATTATGGTCATTTTAAGATAGCCGTGTGTTCGGATGGAAATAATAGCATAGTAGATGGGCAGTGCTCAATAACAAAACCAAAATACTGTTTAAACGGAACTTTAATTGATAATTGTTCTTTATGCAGATGTCAAAATGGGCAAATTTGTAATACCTCAAAGGGAAGTTGTTATACTCCAATACAATGCAACTGTTCAGATTGCAGTGATTGCACAAACCAGTTAAATAATAATTCTTGTGCAATTGTTGTTTTAAAGCAGAATATTACCAATTACTCAGGAATATGCATCAATAACCCGATAAATTTCACAAACAGAATTTTTGACTGTCAAGGACATTCAATAGACGGAAACGATATTTTTGATTCTTTGCCAGATGCAGGAATTTATTTAAATGGCGAGCAAAACAACACAATAAGAAACTGCGTAATTACTGATTTTGCTTATGGTATTTACTTAAATTCTTCTTCAAATAACACTATAATCAGCAATACCTTAAATTCAAATAATAAAAGCGGGATTTATATTTTTAATAATTCAAATTTCAATCAAATTTTAAACAATCAAATTTTAAACAATAATGAAAGCGGGATTACAATTTCTAACTGTAATTCCTTGGGAAATTGTTATGTTGGAAATTCAAATAATACAATCAAAAGAAATAAAATTTTAAACAATACTGTTGGAATTTTCTCTAACGCTTCAAATTCAATCATAAATAACAATGTTGTTTCCAATAATACGAATTTTGACTTCTATTCGCCTTATTGGTATTTAAGTTATGGAGATAACAATTATTGTGAGAAAGCAGACGGATGGAATGACACGAGTATGAAAAATGCCGGAAAAACGGGATGTAGTTGTAAATATCAAGATAGAGCAAAGGATATTTTTGACGCAGTTGAAATGCTTGAATATTTAAGCGGGCAAAAGGACCTAAGCAAATGTGATATTTATTATAACTTAAATGAATATGATGAGGTGGATTTGCTTGATGTCTTTAATTTAATTGATAAAATTGTTACCGAAGGTTAAATTTAAATTATGCGGCAAATGAATATTAGACATGTTGCGAAATAATTTTCAATCTATTGTTATTTTAAATTTATTTAAAATCTCCGAGCGAAGCGAGGTGACAATATATTCATAACA
>MTER01000207.1:0-3675 GCA_002083985.1 Candidatus Altarchaeales archaeon A3 | reverse complement strand
CATATCAACTATTTCGCAACAACTCTATTATAAAATACATAATTGAGTACAGGGAAATTTTGCTTGAAATTTCTGAAAAATTTAAAACCATGCATAGATATGTTTTGTTGAAATTTTATGGTGGCTTTCATAATAAAAATTGTAACTATTCAGAGGGTACAAAAATTACTAAAAACTGCGGGTTTTTAATCTTTAAAAATCTATTGGATTTTAAAATTACCTGTGAAAATTCCAAAAAATACAAAAAATCAAAAATTTTACCTATGATTTTTGGAGTGGTTGGATAGTTACAATTTATTTGCCTTTATGAATAAAGCAACAATTGAAAAGCAAAATTAAAAGAATATGTCAAATCTAATTTTGCGTGTTATATGACATAGAATGCCCTTTTCAGAGATTAAACAAGTTTAGTATCTTCTCAAAATTTCAGAGTAAAATATAAAAATTTAGTATTTTTCACCTGTAAAATAGAACAATATAATTTAATTGCCCTGTTTTATTGAGAGGATACCAAGTTTAGATGCTGTAAGAATTGGTTACAAAGTCAATTGATTGCATAGTCTTTAAACGGTTGTAGAAATCAGCACAGCAATCCGTTATAATTAGAAAAATTTAAATTTCCCATAAAAATTTAAATTATCGCAATCATTCTTTCAATGCTCTTCCTTGCTTTGTCCATAATTTCTTTATCTAAATTTATTTCGTATCTTTCAAATTTTAACGCATTATAAACACTTTCTAATGTTGTCATCTTCATATTCGGACATATAGCATTCTTTGAGGCGGGCTCAAATTTCTTGTTGGGATTTTCCTTTCGCAAACGATAAATTATTCCGATTTCAGTTCCGACTATAAATTCGCTGTTGTCTGAACTTTTCACAAATTTTATCATCTGTTCTGTTGAGCCGACAAAATCAGCAATTTCCAGAACTTCTCTTGTGCATTCAGGATGTGCAATAAATTTTGCATCCGGATGCTGCGTTTTTGCCTCTTTTATATTATTAACCGATATTTGATGATGTGTCGGGCAATTTCCATATTCAGGAACTGCAATTATATTTTTATTTGTATGTTTCCTGACATAATCAGCTAAATTTGCATCGGGTCCAAAAATTATTGTGTTGCTTGCTATAGAATTTATTACTTTTGCGGTATTTGCCGATGTGCACGCATAGTCAGATAACGCCTTACAGGATGCATGGGTATTCACATAAAGCACAACTGCCGGATTTTGCGACTTAAATTTTTCCTTTGCAGTTAAAATTTCTTCCGGGGAAAGCATCATCGCCATCGGACACATTGCCTTTTCAGGAATCAGAACTTTCTTATCCGGATTTAAAATTTTTGCTGTTTCCGCCATAAAATCAACACCGCAGAAAATTATAATATCTGCCTTTGTTTTACCTGCCTCTATTGAAAGTCCAAGTGAGTCTCCTACAAAGTCGGCAATATCCTGAATTTCCGGACGCTGATAATTGTGTGCAAGTATTACTGCGTTCTTTTCCTTTTTTAACTTTAAAATTTCTTTGATGTAATCGCTGTTTTCCATTTTAAGATAGAAAAATTGATAAAATATAATTACATTTTAATTATGAAATTATTTTTCAATAGTAACTATTCAGAGGGTACAAAAATTACTAAAAACTGCAGGTTTTTAATCTTTAAAAATCTATTGGATTTTTAAATTACCTGTGAAAATTTAAAAAAATTTAAAAAAGTCAAAAAATTTACACTTAATTTTTTGAGTAGCTAAATAGTTACAAATTTATTTTGTTTAATATTACCAAAATCAAATTATTATTTGTTTAATATTACCAAAACAAAATTAATAATAAAGATAAATGCCAAAACAAAAATTTTAATAAATTTAAAAAATCAAACATAATAAACCAAAATGCACATACCTGACGGATTTTTAAGCCCACCCATATTTGCCGGAATGTGGGTAATATCAATATTGATTATTGGCTATACGGTAAAGAAAACAAATAAAAAATTAGGTGATAAGCATGTTCCGTTAATGGGAGTTCTTGCGGCATTTATTTTTGCTGCACAGATGCTTAATACACCGGTTGCAGGCGGAACAAGCGGGCACATGCTTGGCGGAGTTCTTGCAGCAATATTTCTAGGACCTTTTGCAGCATCAATTGTTATGGCGTCTGTTTTTATTGTGCAGGCATTATTTTTTGCTGACGGAGGGATTACTTCATTAGGAGCAAATATATTCAACATGGGATTGCTGGGAACAATATTCGCATATTTCATTTATAAAGGAATAAGAAAAACGATTGAAAAAGTAACTGGAAAGGAAAGCAAAAAAGGAATAATAATTGCTGCCGGAATTGCGTCATGGTGTGCGGTTGTTTTGGCAAGTATGGCATGCAGTATTGAAATATCAGCATCCGGAATGTTTCCATTAACAGAGTCCTTAATTGCGATGGTAAGCGTCCATGCGGTTATCGGCTTAATTGAAGGCATAATAACAATGGCTGTTGTATCGTTTGTGCTGAAAGTAAGGCCGGATTTGTTAAATCTGGAAAAAATTTAAATTTAAAAATTTAAGATAAACTTTAAAAATTTAAGATGGAAAAGTTATTGATATTCGGACTGGCGGCTGCATTGATAATGGGCGGAATAATTTCGCTGTTTGCATCTCCCGAACCCGACGGGCTTGAAAGGGTGGCAATAAATTTATTCGGAGGAGAAGAGCAGATGGAAGAAAAAACCACACAAATATTTAATTCTCCGATACCTGACTATGTAATTCCGGGAATTGAGAACGAAACACTTGGGGCGTCTCTCGCCGGAGTAATTGGTGTTCTGATAATATTTGCAATTGTAATTGTAACTGGAAAAATTTTGAAAGGAAAACAAATTACTAATGAATGAAAGTTACTAGCAAATGAAAATTTCAGTCAGCGGAAAAGGCGGAAGCGGAAAAAGCACAATAACTGCATTACTGGCAAGAGAATTCGCAAGAAAAAATTTTAATGTTTTGGTTATTGACAGCGACGAATCAAACACAAATCTTTACCGGCTGTTAAATTTAGATGTAATGCCAATTCCACTGATGGAAATGGTCGGCGGAAAACAAAGCATTCAAAGAAAATTAAGGCAGGCAGTAGGGTTTCAGTTTTTATCAAAATGTCTGACAATGGATGAAATTCCAGACGAATTTATAGCAAAGAATGACAAAATAAATTTGGTCGTTGTCGGAAAAATTTTACAGTCAAATGAAGGATGCGCCTGTCCGATGGGCTCATTAACAAAGGAATTTCTGAAAAAGATAAATTTAAGAAATAACGAAATCGCCATTGTAGACATGGAAGCGGGAATTGAACACTTCGGAAGGGGAATTGAGGAATATGTTGATGTTCTTGTTATTGCTATTGAACCGTCTTACGAATCAATATGTCTTGCTTTGCGAATAAAGGAACTTGCAAAGCAGTCAAAGATTAAGAAAATTTTTGCAGTTATTAATTACAACAAACCAGTTAGTCAAAATATTAAGGAAAAGATAGAGAAAATTGTCAGAGAAAAGTTTGAATCGGTCTTTTCAATTCCTTACAGTGAGGAAATTTTAAATTTCGGAATTTTAAGCGAGAAATTTTCAGAGAGCGAGGATGTCAAAGAAAGTGTTAAATGTCTTGCGGATAAAATTTTGCGGGAAATTTA
>MTER01000206.1 GCA_002083985.1 Candidatus Altarchaeales archaeon A3 | reverse complement strand
TGTGAAGTATATTTATTTTATTGGCAGCCTTATAATTGTCTTTAATTTTTCTGGTGCTGTTTTACGAGGGTCACTAAGGTAAATTTCGTGATGCTTCCCAGAAAATTTATAACCCTTCTCTTTAATAAAAGCATGAATTTTTTCAATAGTAGTATGTTCGGCATCGTAAGGGCCCACATACAATATTTGAGCAGATATTCCTTCATGCAAATTTTCAAGCCGTATTTTAGATAGGAAAGGCAAATTTTTTTTCTTTTTAACTTCTTCAATTGCTTTGCCGAATGTATCTTTTGTTACATATTCCGGCTGCATAATCATCAGCGTCCATTTCCATCTATCCTTATCCCTGCCTTCAATACTAAATGATGCCCCATCATCATCCCACCAAAGCCCTTCAAGAGACATGACTACATAGTCAATCGACTTTTCTTTTTTAATCATAAATTTAATAGCATAAGACACGGCATACAGCGTTTCTATGGCATCTTTAAACTCTTGAGATGTGTCTGGATTTCCCATACCGTCAATCATGAGAAAATTCATTTGCGGGACATTAACGATTTCAATCTCTTTTGCAGATGAGGCACATAAATATTTGAGTTCCTTTTTGAAGTCGGTTTTTTCCATTTTAAAACTTTTTATCAAAAATTTGATGGCGTAAAAATAGATGACTTTTTTTTCGCAATATATGAATTTTGAGATTTCTTTTAAGCAGAATTTTTAAAATATTGCTTTTAATTTTTTTAGATTTATATGAGTGAGCACCAACAGTCACCTGTTAATTACGCCACCAAAAATTTAATTAAATTACTATTTAAATAAGATATTTTACAAAATATATTTTTAAGTCATCAACCCTTTCAGCCACAAATTTATTTTTTTTAAAAAAATTTATTGCGTTAAAATTTTTGTCCAAAACCCTTGCTATACATTTCTCTGCATTGTTTTCTTTTGCAAAATTTAATACATAATTTAATAAACTTGTTCCAATATGCTGATTTAAAAAATTTTCATCAACACCTATGGGCCCGATTTCTGCGGATGAGTCAGGATAGAAATAAATTCCGCAAAAACCATTGATGATGTTATCATCCAGGACAAAAATTTTAAAATTTTTATTATTCAATGAATAAATTAAGAACAATTCATCTATTGGAAATTCAAAGTTTTGCTGATAGGAATTATAAATTTCTACAATTGTTTTTAAATCATCGGATTTTACTGCCCGTATCATCTTTTTTCTTTTAGGAATTTTAATGCATCCTCAATGATGTATTTGTGGTCAAATGCCATTTTAAAATCATCAGATTTTGAAATATCCGAACGAAATGAGGTTAGTTGCATATTTAAAATTTCGCTTATTCTAAAAAATTTTGCATTTTTCGCATCATCGCCTGCCAATGGATATAAATTTTCCGGAGGGATGCACAAAAATGCTGCCGTTATGGTATGTCCTCTTGGGTCTCTATCGGGCTTTGAATACACACCAATTAATTTTTCAATTTGGACATCTAAATTTGTTTCCTCTTTTGCTTCTCTGATACATGCTTCTTCAACTGATTCATTGTATTCCACAAAGCCACCGGGAAGTGCGAAATTTCCCTGAAATGGAGGATTTTTACGCTGAATTAGCAAAATTTCGTATTCGTATTCATTTTCATCATTACTTTCTTTGCCTTTCCTTTTTCTGTAAATAACCGCATCTGCAGTATTATTTATGTGCTTTCCTCTATGTTTTTCAGCATTCATTTTTGATTTGAATTATGTTTGTTTGCCAATATTTTTAAATTAAATGTTAGAGATACAATTTTCGTATTTGTTTAGCTAATTGAATTTTACTGAAAACTACGAGTTTTCAATCTTTTAAAATTTACGAAATTTTAAAATTACCTCGTCATTTTAAATTTTATTTAAAATATGAGAGCAAAGCGAACTTATATTTGGTTTTGTAGTTGTTTTTTCGTAACTTCTCAATAAGTTGGGGCAAATAAATTTTATAACTACTCATTTTTATAAAAAACAAATACAAAAAATGCGAAACTATATATTTTATCATTTTCAAAATCATATAGATTTTGAAAATATCCGAGCAACAGCGAGGTTATCTTCCCACAAGTTATTGAGAAGTTACGTTTTTTCATATTTTTGACACTTAATTTTTTAAGCACATAAACAAATACCAATTTTCAATGTTATTGTGATATAAAAGAAACACCTATTTCAATATTATTATAATAGACCTGTTGCGAAATAATCAAAAATCTGGCTTCTGTGTAGCGATTTACTGCCAAAAGCTAAATATGGCCAACGCATAGTGGAATACGCCTTAAATCGCAACAACTCTAATTTATTAGAAAAACAAATAAAACAAATAACTCATGACTTACACAATTCACATTGTAAAAAGACTTAAAAAGATAAGAATTCGTATCTGTTTTGCGTAAGTCCTAAAAATAATAAAAGTTCCGCTGAAACTATGGCCTGCTATTTAAATAAACAATCTTTTCCGCCAATTCTCTGACGCCATCATAAAATTTTCCCCCCGAAACCAAAGTTCCTTTAATGGTTGCATCTCGGACATCTTCCCTTGCGGGAATTGTATGAAACAATTTTAAATTTAAATTTTTTGAAAGATATTCTTTTTCCTCTTCATTCCTTATTTTGTTGCCTACAACCTCTGCTTTTATATTTAATTCATTTGAAAATTTAATTATGTCTTTTGTAACTGAAACAGAGCCATAGCCAGGTTCGCAAATTACCAAAATTTTATCAACACCTTTAACCGTGCCTCTGCTCATTATTTCCAGGCCAGCCTCCATATCAATGACTGAAATTTCATTTCGCTTTAATACAATCTCCATCAGCATTGCCCGGAGTATGGAATTTTCAGGACATAAACATCCCATTCCCGCCTTCTCAACGCCGCCAATTGCAAGCAGATATAACTTTTCTGAAATTTTGACTGAAAATTTATCAATTAAGTCCGAAACACTTGGCTTTAAATTTACTAATCCATTTTCTAATCGCGCTCTGCCTTCAATAACATCTTTTATTTTGTTTACAGGAGTTATATTTTCATATCCGAGAAGTGCGGATAAATTTTTTGTTGCATCTGCGTCTATGAGTAAAATTTTGCCAACATCATTCATTTCGGATAAAATTTTGCCAAGATGTGCGACGATTGTTGTCTTTCCAGCACCGCCTTTGCCAGTGATTGCGATTTTCATTACGTGAAGTTATATGCTAAAAATTATAAAATTTATTTAATTTCAATTTAAATTCAAAATAATAATTAGTGGTATCCTCTCAATAAAATGAGGTAATTAAATTATATTGTTCTATTTTACGAGTGAAAAATACTAAATTTTTATATTTTACACTCACTGTTGCTCGTATCTTTTAAAAACTTGAAGTTTTTAAAATGCCCTAAAATGTTGAGGAGATACAATTAGTGTCCATCTATAAACTTTTGTCAGTTTATCCGATAAAATGCGGTAATTTGTGTATGAACTCAAAAAAATTTTCAAAAATTTTTTATTTTATGGATGAACACTAATTATAGTGAAATTTTACTCTTTGTAACGGATTGATGGGCTAACAATAAAATGTTTATAAAATTATGATTTGGGTATAAAAAGTTATCTCTGAATAAGTTAATTGTCTTGAAAAAACATAATAGTAAAATGGCTATCAAAGGCAATAAAAAAGCACAATAATCTATGAAACCCTTTTGAGAGATTAAAGAAGTTTAGATGCTATAAGAATTAGTTACAACTTCAATTGATTGCCACATCTTTAAACAGTTGTAGAAATCAGTCCAGCAATCCGCTATAATCATAAATTTTCAACTTTTGTAGGACTTACACAGTCCAACTTTCTTTTAATATTAGGGGTTGAGTGCAAAATTTCAGAAAGATCGGTTTTGAAAAAGCAACGAACTTTTTTTTGGAAAAGTTGAAGGGAAAAATGTTAAAATTTATCTGAATAAGGATATAGATGGAAGATATAAATTTATCAGCTTTTATGTGCTCTTGAAAGACGAAGATACAGAAAAACTTGTTGTTGAAAAGCCGTTTGAAGAAAGGAAAAGGGGAAATTTCAGCGAAATATATGGAATGTTTGAAATAGAAAAAATTAGAGTAAATTTATACGATTATGAGAGTTTGGAAAATACATTAAAGGAAATTACAAAAAGAATGATAAAAAAGCAAAATGAAGAAAAATAAATTTAATTCTGAAAAATTTAATTCTTATAACAAAATTTAAAAATTTAACCCGACAAAATGAAAATTTATCTTGACAACGCAGCAACAACACCTGTAGCAAAAGAAGTTCTTGAAGCAATGCTCCCATACTTTTCGGAAAAATTTGGAAATGCCTCATCCATTCATTCTTACGGAAGAGAAGCAAAAGAAGCAATTGAAAAAAGCCGAGAGAATATTGCTAACAAATTAAATGCAGAACCAGGCGAAATTATATTCACATCCGGCGGAACAGAGGCAAACAATTTTGCGTTAAAGGGAATCGCACTT
>MTER01000205.1 GCA_002083985.1 Candidatus Altarchaeales archaeon A3 | reverse complement strand
TTAAAAATTCCGCTTAAAAGAAATCTTAAACCGTAACTTTGTCTATTTTAAGTAATTGGCCAGCGTAATCAAGCACAATTTTTAGATTGCTTAATTAAGTAATCTATTTAATAGGTTTGATGAATAGAATTTTGCGAGCATGTTAAAACACAGTAAAAAACAAAAAGAGTGTAACATACAGCAATTTATGGTGCATTTACAAGAAAATAGATTACTTAAATCACACAAAGTTACGGCTTAAAATTTATGTATTGCGAAAAAAAGTCACCTATTTTTTACGCCATCAATAATTTAATTCTTTGTATGCAATTTTATTTGTTTTGCACCTAATTTTATTGATATATACAAACAACAATGAAACAATCTTTAAAATTATTTTTAGGCGAAATTTTGAACAATGATGAAATTAAATTAATGCCAAGAGCGTTTGATGTTATCGGAGATATTGCTATTATTGAAATTCCCTCTGAACTTGAAGCAAAGAAAAAAGAAATAGGAAAAGCAATTCTAAATTTTAAACACATAAAGGTTGTAGCAGCGAAAGCAGGCATCTTTGAGGGAGAATACAGAACAAGAAAACTTGAAATAATTGCAGGGGAGGACAGAAAGGAAACAATACATAAAGAAATCGAATGCAGATATTTGTTAAATGTTGAAGAAGTATATTTTTCAGAGCGTCTCGGAAATGAAAGAATAAGAATAGCCCGGCAGGTAAAGGAAAATGAAAAAATTTTAGTTATGTTTGCGGGAGTCGGCCCTTATCCGGTTTTAATTGCAAAGACGATGAAGATGAAAAAGGAAAATGTTGAAATTTATGCGATTGAATTAAATCCTGTGGGCTATAAATACATGGTTGAGAATGTGCGGCTCAACAAAGTAAATATAAAGTGCATATCCGGAGATGTCAAAGTTGAGACCTCCAAACTCGGACTGAAATTTGACAGAATAGTCATGCCTTTGCCAAAAGATGCAGGAAATTTTTTAGAGACGGCTTTAAATGCGATAAATGAAAATGGCATTATTCATTATTACGGCTTTTCAGATAATAAGGAAATTTTTGCGGAAGAAGTTAAAAAACAATGCGAATATTACGGATATAATGCAGAAATTTTAGAGACCGTTGCCTGCGGTGCTTTTGGTCCGAGAGTGGATAGAGTTTGTGTTGATTTGAAGATAAAAAATTTGCCGAGGGCGTGACTTGAACACACGACCTCCAGATATCTCAGCGCCTTATGGATTAAATTTTAAAATTTTATAAAATTTTAATAACTTATGAGTCTGGCGCTCCAACCGACTGAGCTACCTCGGCACAAAAATTTCATACTAATAATTATTATTTTTAAACAAATTAAAATGCTGCAAAATTTAAAAATTTCGGCAATTCAGATGAATATTACAAATGAGACCAATTTAAATTTAATAACTGCAAAAGAAATGACTGAAAAATGCGAAGGAGATATTGTATGCCTTCCGGAGTTATTTTCAACGGGATTCAGGTGGGATGCGATAAATTTTGCAGAGGGCGAAAATGAAATGGCATTTAAAATTATTAAGGAAATTTCGGCAAAAAGGAAAATTTTGCTCATCGGAGGAATTACAGAAAAGAATGGAAACAACCTTCCATATAATACTGCTGTTGTTTTTGAAAATGGAAATTTTAGGGGAAAATACCGGAAAATTCATCTGTTCAGACACTGCAATGAACATCTTTATTATTCCGCAGGAGATAAAATTTTTACCTGTGAGTTTAACAAAGGTAAATTTAAGACCAAAATCGGACTGATGATTTGTTACGATTTAAGATTTCCAGAAATAGCGGGAGAAATTATGAAGCGTGGTGCAGAAATTATATTTGTTCCTGCAAATTTTCCAAATCAGAGAAAGAGTCACTGGAAGACATTGTTAAAGGCGAGGGCAATAGAAAATTTATGTTATGTTGTAGGAGTGAATGCAAATGAAATTCATAACAACTACCTTGAAGGAAAATTTGGAAATAGTGTTTGCTATGATCCGTGGGGAAATTCGGTTAAAGGAAAAAAATTTGAAGAACGGAAATATTTTTGAGTTTGAAATAGATGTGGAAAAGGTAAGAAAAATAAGAAACAAGTATAAATTTTTGGAATAAAGGAACTTGCTCAATATTAAGGGGCAAATCACTCGTAACCGTCAAAAAATCATGAATAACATCCACTCTTTATTGAGCATATTGAATAAAGTTAAAATTTGATTCGTCAACAAAAAACATATAAGCGAGCATCCGTATTAATTTTTTCTGAAAGGCGTGCGGGGGCTGATTATGGGATCAGGCATACGAAGTCAATAATAGCAGATTTTAGTGAATTTCATTCTCTTAATTCCGCGCAGAAAACAGTTATCGCCTGCCCTTTCAAATACACTCTTTCACTGCCAACTTTTACTTTCACATATCCTCCACGTTCCGATGCCTGATACGCCGTAAAAACATTTCTGTTAAGTTTTCGCTGCCAAAAAGGCCCTAAACAGCAATGTGCAGAACCTGTTACAGGATCTTCATTAATTCCATACGCAGGCCCAAAAAATCTTGAAACAAAATCATATTCTTTTGAACTTGAAATACTTGTTACTATCACTCCTCTGGTATTTACCTTTTTTAACAATTCAAAATCGGGATTTAATTTTCTTACAATCTCTTCTGACTCAACTTCCACAATATAATCCATCATGTTTTTCCCGACATATTTGGGAATTACACCTAATGCTTTTAAAAGTTCTTCAGGTGCATCCGTTTCCTGATCTTCTTCTTTTGGAAAATTAAGTTCAATCCATTTTCCTGTTTTCTTTGCAGTCAGTAATCCGCTTTTTGTGTAGAATCGCGCTTCCATATTTTCACCTAATATTTCAGTTTCCCATAAAACATGTGCACTGGCGAGAGTCGCATGCCCGCACAATTCCACTTCCCGGACAGGCGTAAACCAGCGCAATTTAAAACCATCATTATCATTGTCTTTTTGCAGGAAAGCCGTTTCAGACAAATTCATTTCTTTTGCTACATTCTGCATCCAGTTTTCATCTTTATGAGATGCCAGTATACAAACACCTGCCGGATTTCCGGAAAACATTTTGTTCGTAAATGCATCTACCTGATAAATTTCCATTTTTGTTACATCTTTTGTTTATCATCAACTGGTTTGATTAAATGAAATAATGCATTCTAAATTAGTCGGAGATGATTTCGTATAACGTTTCGCGGATAAAAAAAGTTGCCGAAGACAATTTGAGGAAATCTTTGATTTCCATTTTATTCTCAGTTATATGAAGTTATGACTTGTTCTATTCATAGTTACTCAAGTTTTGCGTTTTGAAAAATTTACTCGCATAAAAATTAGTTTTTTGGTATTTTATGAAGGTAAATATACAGCAATCTTTAACCTGCCAAAAAAGTAAAACGCAAAACTTCAGCATAGTTACTTATTTTCAGTTATATTTTTCCCTTTTCCAAGAGTACCTGTTTTAAGGAAGTTTTCCAATCGTTTCTCTCTTTCTTTTGTAATTTGGTTTCCTTTAAAAGATAATAACTTATCTCCAAGTTTCTTGCTTTTAAACAAAATTCTCATAATTGCAGCGATTCCGCCAGTTGAGAGGCAGTCAAACATCTTATTCTTTTTATGAAAATCGTAATCTGCGCGGAGAATCATCCCGTTTTTAGCAACCAGATCACGGAATGTCCATGTTATGCTCCGAGTAGTAAACCTGTCCGCAATCTGCCATTTTTCATCAATTGCTTGATCTAGATCTTCCACTGTTCGACTTATTGTATTTGCAAAATTTGAATCGTTAGCATTGCCATCAGTTAGGGATGCAATACATTTTGTCCCTGTTTTATCCAAGACAGCTCCTAAATACCATGCTGCATTTTTGCCCAGAGGCCCTCCGCCAGTGGCTACAGCAAAGCCATATTTGCCCTTTAAAGATGGACGATGAGCTATTCCCCATGTCCGATCAAGAAATGCTTTTAAGTGACAATCTACAGCTCCCGAAGCACAATTACCCACATATACAATACCTTCAACTTCATACAATCTTTTTTTTATTTTTTCATAGTCATCTTTAAGAACACAGATGCCTTCTACTTTGAAGTCACCCAACACAAGGACCAACTTTGTGATCTTCTAATTCTATAAGTTCCACTTTATTTCGTGAGTGCCTGTTGATAGATTCAACTATGGATGCACTAGCAGAGTCTATAGATATCCTGTTTCCAGTTATAACCAATATGGTCTTATTGCCATCTTTCTCAGCTTCTGAT
The DNA here is from genome assembly GCA_002083985.1 of Candidatus Altarchaeales archaeon A3. Classification (GTDB taxonomy): domain Archaea; phylum Altiarchaeota; class Altiarchaeia; order Altiarchaeales; family Altiarchaeaceae; genus Altiarchaeum. The sequence goes on along the minus strand of MTER01000205.1, from coordinate 3,169 downwards.
CCATTTACTTTAAAACCTTTCCCAAGACATATTGGAGAAAGATAAGCTCGATCTAAACAAGCACTTTCTTTAGCAGGAATATATCCCTCTTCCAAAGCCCTGTTAATTTTTCTCGCAAGAACCCGACAACTATCCTCTGTTTCTTCTTCATTAGCATATCCAAAAAAAGGATTTCCTTCAGCAGAGACATCACCAATATAACCAAACCCTAACTGCTCGCTTACAAATTTAACTCTGTTGAGAATGTAATCATCCAAGGCACGAGCAGAGGTCATAACTGAAGCAGCGATTTTACCTGTAAAATCATAACCTCCCTGAGCAAATAGTTTATCAAAAAGATACTGCATCTGAACAGGAACAAACAAAACCCAAGCCCCAAAAGTCCATATAATCACATCTGCATCCTTCATTTTTTCCACAATTTTAAGGAATGCTGGTTCCGCTTCAGTTGGATCAGATGATAACTTTGCTTTTACTACATCTACAAACTCATAGTCATAATTGAGGAAACGAGACATGTACAACGCAGTAGACAAACTTGCACTTTTCTTACCTCTTGGGCTGCCACACATAAAAAGTATTTTTTTCATGATTTTTCACCTTTTACTATTTATATTTTAACATTTTTATTTAATAATAATTACATATAACGTTTGGGATATACGAAGTTTTGCGACTGAAAGGAGCAAAATTTGAGTGAGGGGCGAGCCGAGTCCCGAACTGTATATTCCTTGTTAAGTGACCCGAGTGGAGCATAGCGGAACGAGAGCGCAGCGCGGCAAGAATTTTCGTAGAAAATTCGCAGAGTTCTAAAAGCCTTATGTAACTTTTTTATTCCACGTATTTCTAAATTTTTTCTCACCAACTTTTTTTAATAATTTTTGATTTTCAATAAAGTCTTGTCCATATTTTAACCAACTTTTGGAAAACGTTTTCAGCTTTTTGCAAGGGAATTCATCACATTCATAACAGTGAATAATATTTTTGTCTTTGCAACATAAATGAAATTTTGTGCATTTTTCACATCTTTCAAAATTAATTTCTGCGCCAGGACAAGGCTTTTTCTCACGAGTATATGATGGACAACCACCACAAAAACATCCACAAGCTGGAATCCGTCCGGCATATTCCTTTATTGTTGGTTTGTTAGTCATAAAATTATTAAAAAAGTATATAATTTAAAGTTATCTATATGGAGTAAGGCTTTTAGAATTTAACAATTTATATGTGAACTTGAGTTCGTATATCATTCCAATTTGGCTATATATCTGAACTTATGTTGTACATCTTATTTTTGAAATTTATGTGTTATTTGTATGGATTTTAGATGTATTGAGAGCGTTGAAAAAGTCCTAAAAAAATAATAATTTATTGTAAGCAATATTCAAAACTTACCTTCAGACATTGGGTTTTTCAGCATCCTCACGAAATAAATTTAAAATTATTATATTTATCTTATCATATGTTAGCATTTACCCAGTTAATTTCATCTAATTTTCCGTTTTTTAATTGCTCTATTATATTTTCAATATCTTCTTTTTTTATATCTCTTCCTCCAAGTCCCGCAATACATGAATAAACCTTATCCGGATTATTAACAAATCCTCTAACTTCACTCCACAAAGCCCCACCGATTCCAATGGAAACATCCTTTTCTATAACTGCTATGCCTTTGACATCCTTTAATACCTGCTTTAATTCCTCTGACGGAAACGGTCTGAATGAAATTACTCTTATTAATCCGACATCTTTATGTTTGTCAATTACATCCTTGATAGTTCCGCAAACAGAACCTATACTGACAATAATGTATTCTGCACTTTTGGTATTGTATTCTTCAATTAATCCGTTTCCGTAATTTCTTCCAAAAAATTTGTAAAATTCATCATTTACTTCCTTTATCTTCTCCTTTGCCTTTTCCATTGCGTTCCACTGCATCTTTCTAAACTCCGTATAAGAATTCGGAAATGCTATTGGTCCGAATGTCATAGGATTATTCGGATCTAATTTGTATGATGGATCGTATTTAGGTAAAAATTCATCAACTTCTTCTTGCTCCGGAATATCTGCCGGCTCAACACAATGTGTCAGTGAAAAACCATCCATATTTACCATTACAGGGAGTAAAATTTCCCGGTCTTCAGCAATTTTATATGCCTGAATGATTTTGTCTGCCGCTTCCTGAACTGTTTCAACATACAACTGAATCCATCCCGCATCTCTTTGTGCAATTGAATCCGACTGGTCATTCCATATATTAATAGGAGCAGACAATGCTCTGTTTGCATTTGTCATAACTATCGGCAGTCGCATTCCGCTTGCTATAAATAAAATTTCGTGCATTAACGCCAGCCCCTGTGACGATGTCGCCGTATATGTTCTTACGCCACTTGCAGATGCTCCGACACATGCAGAAATTGCTGAATGTTCTGATTCCGCATATATTACTTTTGCATTTAATTTCCCTTCTGCAACAATTTGTGATAAATTTTCAGGAATATGTGTTTGAGGAGTTATAGGATATATTGCCAGTACTGCAGGCCTGCATAATGCCGCAACTTCTGCTACTGCTTCTGAACCTTCAAGGATGGTTTTCATCTTAAAAAATTTTAGGAAAAAATTTTATCAAAATTTATTTTATTTATAATAATTATGAATTAAAATAATTAAAAATCAAAAATAAAACGAAAAATATAATTTTGAAAGGATAGAAGTAACTTCTCAATAACTTGTGGGAAGATGACAAAATATATGCCTGTTTTGCACTTTTTGGGGGTGTTTTTTATAAAATGAGCAGTTATGAAATTTATTTACTCCAACTTATTGAGAAGTTACGGATAGAAAGATAAAAAACAATTAAAAATTAAATCTACATCCTTCAAGAACTTGCTCAATATTGAGAGGCAAATCAATCGTAACAGTCAAAAAATCACAAATAACCTCCACTTTTTATTGAGCATATTCTCCTTCAATAAAAAATTTTAACTTTATTCGGAAGATATCTCGTTTTTCTTTATATTCAAAAGCACATATTCTCCAACCGAAAATATTTGTTCTGGTTTTATTTTAAATTTCTTTTTTAACAATCCCTCGCTACACTCAAAACTTAATACATTTATATCTGAACTTGCAAGTGGCATTCCCACATTTCCTCCTATTGGAACACTTA
>MTER01000204.1 GCA_002083985.1 Candidatus Altarchaeales archaeon A3 | reverse complement strand
ATAAATCATGGAATTTTAAATGCGATGGGATTAAGCACTTATGAAATTGAAATTTTGATTAACGGAATAAAACCATACTGTTACGGAGCAAAAATTTCAGGAGCGGGAAGAGGGGATTACATAATAGCAATTTGTAAAGAGCAAAGCAGGAATGACTTAATGAATTATTTGCAGGATAGAAAAACTGAATACTTTGAAATTTTACAGGATAATGGGGTTGATGTTGAAATTTATTAAAAGGGGTTGCGAAATGAATTAAGGTATAATTTTAATTTAATTTTATAAAATGGAATCAGATAAAGCATTGGTTGTATTTCATGGAAAGAATATGAGGAGAACATGGTATAATGATGAATGGTATTTTTCTGTTGTGGATGTTTGTGAAGTGCTTACAGACAGCGTTGATGCCGGAGCATACTGGAGGAAGTTGAAACAGAGATTATCAGAAGAAGGAAGTGAGGTCGTGACATTTTGTCACGGACTGAAATTAGAAGCTTCTGATGGCAAAAAATATACAACAGACTGCTCTAACACAGAAGGAATTTTTCGTATTATTCAGTCAGTCCCTTCGCCTAAGGCAGAGCCATTTAAGCGATGGCTTGCTAAAGTCGGTTACGAGAGAATACAAGAAATAGAAAACCCCGAACTTGCACAGGAGCGGGCAAAGAAATACTATGAACTAAAAGGTTATCCTGAGAAATGGATTGAAAAACGATTGAGAGGAATCGCCATAAGACAGGACTTAACTGATGAATGGAAAGTGCGGGGAATTGAAGAGAAAAAGGACTATGCAATTCTTACAAATGAGATTTCAAAGGCAACATTCGGAATGCCAATCAAAGACCATAAAGAGATAAAAGGACTTAACCCGAAGTTTAAAAACCAGAATTTAAGAGACCACATGACGGATTTGGAATTAATTTTTACAATGCTCGGCGAGGCATCAACAACGGAGATAATAAGATCAGATAACTCGGAATGGTTTGAAGGATGTATTGAATCGGCAAAAGATGGCGGAAAAATTGCAGGAAATGCAAGACAGGAATTGGAAAATAGAACGGGAAAGAAAGTTGTGAGCAGTGATAATTACGATAAAATTGCCGGGAAAGTGGAAAAAATAGAAGGCAATTCAAAACCAAGGTATCAGAAAAAGAAATTAATTCTGTAAATTTTATTTATAAATTTGAGCAGTTTTTAAAGAAATTTTAATTGTTTTATCAGAAAAATGAAGGAAAATTTGAAAGAAACAACAGGATTTATTCGTGAACAGCCAATGGAAAGAATTAATAAAGTAATTTGTAGAGATTGTATAGAAGCAATGAAGTCAATGCCAGAAAATTTTATGCATCTGATAATTACTTCACCGCCCTATAATGTAGGTAAACCGTATAAAAATCATAATGATAGTATGCCTTATAAAGAATATTTAAATTGGCTTGAAAATGTATGGAAAGAATGCTATAGAGTTTTAGTTATAGGTGGGCGAATTTGTATTAATGTACCTAGTGTAACAGCAGATGGAGAATATCAGCCACTTTTCGTTGATGTTGTTAATCAAATGAGAAAAATTGGCTATATTATGAGGGGGGACATACTATGGTATAAACAGACAATATCCAAAAGAACTGCGTGGGGTTCCTGGAAGTCACCTTCAAATCCTTATGTGGTTCAGCCTTATGAATTTGTACTGGTTTTTAGTAAAGAACAAAGAAAATTAGAGGGAGATCCTAAAAAAATAGATATTACAAGGGATGAATTTATAAAATTTTCAAATTCATTTTGGGATATTAAACCAGAAACACAACCAAAAGGACATCCGGCACCTTTCCCGGAAGAACTTGTATATCAACTAATTAAATTTTATTCGTATGTTGATAATATAGTGATGGATCCATTTGGTGGGACCGGAACAGTTTCGGTTGTTTGTGTAAAAACTGGAAGAAAATATGTTTATATTGATAACTGTAAAGAATATTGCGAAATAGCAGAGAAAAACATAAAAAACATTCTTGCTCAATCTAAACTTAAACTACAAGATTAATAAAAATAGAGTTGTTGCAAATTAAAAATTTTAAAGGTGAAATCGCAAAGATTTTAAAATATCCAAACGAAGTGAGGTTAAAATTAATAAAATTTAAAGGTGAAAAAGTTATTTTGCAACATGTCTAATAATTAAAATAATAAGAAAAATCAAAAAGTATTTAAATGAAAGATTCAATTCATAGAGAATATTTGGAAAAGAAATTAGGAATGGCAATAAAAAAGAAAGGCAGTTTGAAAGTTGGAATAAACTTAAATGAATATTTCACTTTTGAAGATGCTAATAAGTATGCCGAGAAATATGCTTCAAAATTTGATAAAAAATCAACAAATGATAAAGCGAGACAATCTAAATCAAGTAAAGATTCAATTCTGGGAAAGTTGGTTGAAGAGTGCATAGTATATTTGCTGAACTCCTACTTCAAAGAGAACAAACTGAATTATCTGGCAACAAATAATAAAAACGATGATGAGAACATTTCTCATATTGTGAATTCTCTTTATATTATTAGGAAAAGTACCAATCATAAGAAAGAATTTGATAGCGACATTGTGATAATTAATAAAGATAACTTTGAAAAAGATAAAAGGGCTTTTATATTATCAGCAAAAGGAACAACAAGAGAAAGAATAGGTCAATTTTTATCACATTTATTTTTAATGGATCAAGATGTGCTAAATGTAAAATATGGAAAAAACAAGTATGTTGTTAAATTTACTGAAGAGAATTTGCAAATCAAATACGGTTTTGTTACTTTTGATTGGGCAAGAAATAGGGACTTTGATAAATATGGTGGAAGCGGAAAGATTAGAAAAACTGTGAAGCAAACAGAAGTTATGTTAGTAGTTGATGATGTTAAATTTAGCGGTGGATTGCATGTATTAAACAATTATGAGCATCTTGATAAAGTTGGAAATTTTTCTGATTTAGTTGGAATTATTGGTAGTTTTTTGAAGTAAAAAGCAAAGGAAACCATAAATAAATTTGAGCAGTTTTTAAAGAAATTTTAATTGTTTTATTAAAAATGAATGAAAACGATTTGTCAGAATACAGGAAAACGATTGATAAAATTGATGCCAAAATCGGAAAATTGGTAAAAGAACGAATTGAAATTGTCAAAGATGTCGGAAAATTAAAGGCAAATTTAGATATTTCCGTTAAAGATAAGAAAAGGATTAACAAAGTATACAAAAATTTTGCAGAAAATTCCGGATTAAATTTAGATGATGCGGAAAAAATTTATTCTGCATTGATAAAATATTGTATAAATACCGAAAAAGAAATAAAAAATAAAGGCAAAATCCAAAATTTATAAAAACAAAAGTGGATGAACGAATAAATGCTGAAATTGAACAATGCATAAAACACAGCGGAGAAAGTAACAAAATCAGAAAGGTCTTCTGGTATATGGATGAAAAGGTTGAAAATTTGCTTTTTGGCATAAGGCAGGGAGATGATGCAATTGTTGTCGGAGATATGGTTTTTAACATGGAAGGTCCTTATCCTTTAAATATCGGAAGAAAAACAGGACTTATTCATACGACATCTGATATTGTTGTTATGGGGGCAAAGCCGTTATACGGATTTGATGCCGTGCAGGCAAAAAATTTAAAAGAAGCGGAAGATGCTGCAGAGGATATAAAAAGGCAGAGCGATGGAATAAATGTTCCGATTGTGGGGGGAAATACGCAATGTCTGAAAAATTTAGAATCATGCGTGTCATTTTTTGTTGTTGGAAAACTACTCAAACCAATTCCGGATTCAAATTTACATGAAGGAGATAAACTTTACATTCTCGGAGAGGCAATTGAAGGAGAAATAGGAGACCGGGTCAAGAAGGCAAACACAAAATTTGAAACATTTTTGGACATGATTGAAAAAACAGAGCTCAATGCGGCAAAGGACTGTTCCCGTGGCGGGTGGTTTGGAAATTTAATGGAGATGTTAATAAAATCAAAAAAAGGAATTGCTATCAGCAATATTCCTTATACTGACTTCAGCAAATATATGGGAAATTATCTTATATCAACAAAGGATGAAAATGTAATTGACATTGCGATGCAGCACAAATGTCCGATAACCGAGATAGGAATTGTTACAAATGACCTGGAAGTTAAAATCGGAAAGGAAATTGTTGTTAATAAAGAGAAAATTTTAGAGTTGATTGATAAATTTCCTTTTAAGAAGCCGCA
>MTER01000203.1 GCA_002083985.1 Candidatus Altarchaeales archaeon A3 | reverse complement strand
CCGGCAACTGCCAATATAAAGCAGTCAACTAATGAAAGGTGATTCGGATTCCTTATTTTGATTGCACCTGCTTTTATAGCATCATCATAGTCCAATGAAGGCAATTCTTTATTTAAGGATATTAACCACAAAATTTTGTCCTTTACCTTTTTCTCTCCGAATTTCGGAACATTTTTATAATAAATTTCACTAACAACAGGTGCAATTAATATCAAACCTGCCTGTTTATTTCGTACCTGATTCCAAAATTGTGACCATTTTTGCGGGATGGAGATGTTACCATACAACAAACAGAATAAGACATTTGTATCAAAAAGATATTCAGTCATTTTTTATTTATTCTTCCTAAACACGACACTTATTTTGATTCTTCTTTGTTTCTTCTTTCTCTTTCTTAACAGATTGTTCCTTAACAGGGCATACTATTCTAATTACCACTTTCCCATTTTCATTTTCGGCAACTTCCACACAGCCATTTTTATCTTTTGAAATCATATAAATTTCGCCGGGAGCAAGTTTTTCAAATATTGGTTCTGCCCCCGAGATGATATGGCCCTTGCCAGGAGATAGTTTTTCTAAAGGTTCTTTTTTCTTTTCTCTTACCATTTTAAAATTTGTTAAAATTTTTAAATCTTTGAACGATTTCAAAAATGAAATTTTTGAAATACACGAACGAAGTGAGCGTAGTGAAATGATTTTTATGTATTTAGATATAAAAAATGTAACTTCTCAATAAGTTGAGGTAAATAAATTTTGTAACTGCTTATTTTATAAAAAACGCCCACAAAAAGTGCAAAACATATCATCATATATTTTATCATTTTCAAAATCATATAGATTTTGAAAATATCCGAGCAACAGCGAGGTTATCTTCTCACAAGTTATTGAGAAGTTACTAAAAAATTACAATAGAGTTGTTGCAAATTAAAAATTTTAAAGGTGATTAAAATCGCAAAGATTTTAAAATATCCAAACGAAGTGAGGTTAAAATTAATAAAATTTAAAGGTGAAAAAGTTATTTTGCAACATGTCTAATTAAAAGATTAAATTTTAAAATTTTGATAGCATAAAAATAGGTGACTTTTTTTCACAATACATAAATTTTAAGATTTCTTTTAAGTGGAATTTTTAAAATATTGCTTTTTATTTTTTTCGATTTATAGGGGTGAGCACCAACAGCCACCTGTTAATTACGCTATCAATAAATTTATAATTAAACACCCATAAATTTAAATAAATTTTTACTTTCTCTTTACTTCTCCATAAATTTTCTTTACTTCATCATTCGGGATTTCTTTATATCCGTCTATTGTTATAACCGCTGCTTTTATATGATTTCCCGTAGCGGAATCCCTCTCCATAGCAATACCAAGTGATTTTATTCCCAGCCGTAAATTTTCATCAATTGTTTTTTCAGAGGAGTATTCGCTTTCAAGAACACCATACGCAGTTAAACTTCCCGAGCCGGTTGAAGCTACATCTTCCTCTGTAACTCCTCCTATAGGGTCAATTGAATAAATTTCTCCTTTGTTACTTTCAGTGTTATATCCGCAAATTAAAATTTGCACAAGATAAGGATAATATCTGTTTCCGTGCAAAATATGGGTTCCAAGCGTCATAATCCCTTTTGTTGATAACTCTTTGCCGTTTTGGAGCCGGTAAAATGATGCTTCTGTATTGAGCAGTTCCATAAATTTTTCCGCATCTCCGACAGATCCTGCAACAGTTCCTGCCACATGCTCCGAAATAGGGTAAATTTTTCTTGCTTCCTTGCTTGCTATGAAACTTCCCATAGATGCTCTTGAGTCCGATACCAGCACAACGCCGTCTTTACATTTTAGTCCTATCGTTGTTGTTCCCTTATATATTGTATTTATGTCCATTTGTAGTTTAATAAATTTTTAGATTTGTACTGCCTGTTGCGATTTAAAGTTAATTGATATTATTGCTATTAATTACAATTTAAAGATAATAAATTTTAAATTTTTTTGTAGGTCAATAAATCCCCGCAGGAGAATTATTTGTTGATGATATAATTAAATTTCCCTCAAATTTTCTTAAATTTTTTAATTCCGAAGATATATTATCTAAATTTTTGTTTCTGAATGCAGCGAAAACATAGTCATCCGTCATTCCGCAATATAATGCCTCTTTCATTAAATAATCTATGAGTTCATGAAATTCGGATGCAGTTCCGAATGACTGCAATGCACAGCCCAAATTTGCAGCCGTGTAAAAATTTCCTTTTAAAATTTCCATCCATAAAATATCATCAGCACCTTTTATCTTTATATTTGCATTCATATCTGTATTTGTCTCTATATTTGTATTTGTATTTTCATCATCATCCTTATTTTTTGGAATGAGGACAATTTGTAATTTTTCATTTTCTGCATATCGCAAAATTTTATGGTTGTTTTGAGAATCCGTTTCATTTTCACCGATAGCGACTCCGCCAAAATACGAAGAGTATGCCTGAATGTAATCAATATCCGAATTTATCAATGAAATAACATCATCAAAAATTTCCTTGTAGGCATAAATTTTTTTGTGAATTTTTATGAGTTTTCTTTTTGTATGTTTATCCGTTCTTAACTTTTTCTCCATTATTTCATCATAAATTATGCCGTATTTACCTGCTATAATGCCATAAGCGGCGATGCTCACTGCCGAAAATATTGAAAATTTGTCGCATTTATTTTCGGAGGAAATTTGCAGATTTATTCCGTAAGGAAATTCAAATTTTTTAAAAATTTTATTGATGAGGGTTTCCAGTTCATTTTTTAATTCATCGCACCCATAAATTTCAATATCGTTTTCGCTGAGTATTGCTTTTGCGGTTGTTTTTAAGGATATGCTAAAGAATGCCGCTCTATCATCACCAAAATTTACTAACGGGAGTGAGGAAAAAGAAATTGCGGAAATTTCCTGTTTGTCTGTGTTTGTATTATTTATGTGGTTCATAGTCGTCTCATGGTTTTTTGTAAATGGAAAATTTAATAAAATTTGGTGCTTATCTCTCTAAATTGGGTTAATTATTTTATTTTAAAAATCTCACCTCACTTCGTTCGGAGATTTAAAAATTTCTGAAATTTTTAAATCACCTCGCTGATGCTCGGAGATTTTCAAATCTCTGCGATTTGAAAATGCTTAAAAGAAATCTTAAAATTGAATCTTATAAATTTAATTTCAAACATTATGTTCCTAAAAATATTGGTAAAAAAACAAAGTAACAAAAGTTTCCCATTTAGAATTACAACACCTGCAACTATCGTTTTATCACAAAATGATATAGGTTGCAATGGGAAAATTATAAAAGTTTAAAACGATTTCACTTCGTTCAAATACCCCCTCGTATAACTCACAGATGGTGCAAAAAATTTGCTAAAATATGGGATTTTTACAAATTTATTACCAGGCACAATATGATTTTTAGTGGTAAATTGATGTAATCTGGCGACCACCCTATTTCAACACACTTGTTTTATGAAATGGGAAACTTTTGAAAGTAACTATTCAGTCACCCCAAAAATCATTGGTAAAATTTTGTACCCTCTGAATAGTTACAAAACAAATACATAATTATCGCAATTTTAGTAGGGTCAGCACCAAATTTTTTCCACAATCAAGGTGTATTCTTCCATCTCTTTGATTTTTACTTTATCTCCTTTTAAAATTTTCTCATTTGTTTTACTTAAATTTTTTGCCTTCCATAATTCACCTTTACACATAACAAATCCAGTGTTATTTTCAAAGTCCTCTGTTGATTCCGCTGTTTCTCCAATCATGCTTTCCCCGATTACTGGCTTCTTTTTCAACGATTTGAAAATTTTTGTGACTGCAAAGACCAAAAATACGGCAAATATTACCGACGGAAAAATTATTGAATACAGCAGTGTATTAAAGAATTCCTGCGATACATAGAAATTTGGGGATGATAATGGACCAAACAAAATTATTCCTGTAATCAGCGCAATAACTCCCACTCCTCCGACAATCCCAAAACTTTGCGTGCTTAATTCATAAATTATTAAGGCAATTCCCAGAATCAGCAAAGCAATTCCTGTTAAATTTACATCAAAACCCAATCCGATTAATCCCAGCAATATACATAATATCCCTAAAATTTCCGCACCCATTCCCGGACTTGAAAGCCCAAAAATTAAAGCATAAATTCCGAGCATAAGTAAAAGTGACGCAATCAGAGGATTTAAAAGGACTGACATAAATTTTGTCTTAATACTTGGCTCATAATGCACTATCTCCGCATTTTTCGTAATTATTGTTTTTTCTCCGGATGAAACATGGACACTCATTCCGTTAATTTTTTCAATCAAATCATTTTCATTGTCTGCAATTAATTCAATCGCATTAAATTTCCTTGCATCATCTGCATTTAAATTTAAATTTTCAATGATAAATTTTTCTGTAAGCGAGAAATTTCTGCCATACATATTCATTCTTTCATTCATTACTGCTGTAACAGCATTTAAAATTTTTGATTCGTTTATCGGAATTGATTTATCAGCTCCAATATAAACCGGCTGACAGGAACCAATTATGCTATTAGGAGACATTGCTGCAATGTGTGTTGAAAGCAAGATAAATGTTCCCGCACTCCACGCATGCGCCCCCTTGGGAGAGACATATCCGACAAAAGGAATTTCAGAATTGTCAATAATCTGAATTATTTCCAGTGTGGAGTCCAGATCCCCGCCGGGAGTATTCAGTCGTAAAATTATAATATCCGGTTTTTCGTTAACCGCTTCTTTTATTATTTCCGTTGTTGCTGATGTTATTGTATCGTCAATATCAACAACATAAATTTTTTTCGTATGAATTTCATCTGCCTGAACGCCTATAAGTCCGAATAATACAAAAACTAATAATCCAATGAGTAAATTTTTTTTCATTTTAAGTTATAAATTTAATTGGTCGTTTATTTAAATTAATTATCCAATGTTTAATTTAATAAAAAATAATATTGTACTTGTTGCAAATTAAGACATATAACTTAACTTTATTACTTATTTAAATTA
>MTER01000202.1 GCA_002083985.1 Candidatus Altarchaeales archaeon A3 | reverse complement strand
GGAATTTATGAAGTTGAACCCGGACACAGAAGGCATTTGAGCAAGCAGTTATGCAGGTATAAAATTTAAAGTTTATAAATTTCAAATAATAAAAATAATAAGATGTCGCTAAACACGGAAAAGCAAAAAATAATTGAACAGGAAGGCAATGTATTAAAGTTGCACCTTTTTTTAGAATTTTATATGAGTAAAAAAAGTTGCACCAAAAAAAGACAAATAAATTTAAAATGTCGCTAAATATATAAAAATGTCGCTAAATATATGTCGCTAAACACGGAAAAGCAAAAAATAATTGAACAGGAAGGCAATGTATTAGTTACTGCCAATCCAGGCACCGGAAAGACCCTTTTACTTGCCTGCAAATATACTGATTTAATAAGAAAAGGTATTAAACCCGAACAGATACTTTGCCTGACCTTTACCGAAAAGGCCATGAAAGAGATGGAAAGCAGAATTATTAAGGTTGTCAAAGAGCAGGACATTTCTATGGATATTTCCAAATTAAATGTGTTTACTTTTCATTCCTACGCCCTGGACAATATTGATGAAAATGAAATATTAGATAATAATTTATTAAGATATTCTATTTTAAAATATATTAAAGATAGTCATATCATGAATTATCCCGATGAATACCTGATTGAGACGATTGTTCCAAAGATGGAAAACCTGATTGGATATCTGAAAAGCTTTGGAATAACTCCTGACAAAGTAGATATTGCCGAAGCAAAAAATTTCCTTGAAGGAGGAAGGACTTACACAAAAGAAGAGATTGCTCAATTTGCAGAATATTTTGTTGATATTTTTAAACACTACGAAGAGATAAAAAATAAAAAAGGAGTTGATTATGCTGATCTGCTGCTCAAATTTATGGCGTTGAATAATCACAGATTGTTTGATTATGTACTGGTTGATGAATTGCAGGATGTTAACATGATGGAGGCTGATATTGCCATTAAATCGCTTAAGCCGGACGGAAATTTTTTTGTTGTTGGCGACAAGAAACAGGCCATTTTTGGCTTTCAGGGCGGCTCAATACTGAACTTCGGAAAATTTGAGAATTCAGCTAAATTTGTGCTTTCCGAGAATTTCAGGAGCACAAATGAAATTTTATCTTATGCCAGGGCTTATTTTGTTTCCAAAACCAATGACTTAACACACAAGGAAGAATTAAAAGATTTATGCAGTGCGGAAGACAAAACAGGTCCAAAGCCAGCGATTTATGAGGTAAGCAGAGACAAAACATATCCTGCTGCCTGCGAACTTGCCAGGAATCAGAATGGCAGGACAGCTATTCTATCAAGAACAAATTCTCAGGTAATATCCATTGCCAAAGAACTTGATGCAAGAGGAATAAATTTCAGTTCAACATTTTTTTCATCTTCCAGTGATGCAAGGACTCACATTATTAATTTTCTAAAAGGTCTTTCGAGTTCTGATGTGCAAGATATAAAGAATGCTATGTTTACTCCGTTTTTTCCATGCTCGCTGCAGGATGCTTTCAATACATCGCCCGTAAAATGCCTTGAAGAAATATATGAAAAAATACCTGCTTTCAAAGAGCTTCGCGAAAGAATAAAAACTGTTGAGGATGTTAATATACTTTTCAGGGAAAAAATCATTCCGGTATGCATAAGCTATGGCAATGACTATCTTTCTGCCGGAATCATAATGCAGGCAGCGTATCGAGAAGCAATGTCTGTTCTTACAGATAAAAACATAGAATCCTTGATATCCTATCTGCAATTATCTGACCTTCGGTCACAGGGTTCAGATGTTGAAAAAGAGAAAGGTATTGTTCTTACTACGGTTCATAAGGCAAAAGGTAAGGAGTTTGATAATGTTATTTATATTCCGTCAAAAATAAAAAATAATGATAATTTTCAGGATAGCGTAGTTAAAGGTATTTTGAAATCAAAGGGAATAAATGTTGAGGAAGAACTTGAAGAAGAGACCTTGAGAATTAATTTTGTTGCTTTTACAAGGGCAAAGAACAAATTGTTTATTCTCACTGATAAAATTAATGATTATCTGAATGATTATGCTGAATGTGGCAATATTGACGCGAATAAGACATCATCTCCGGATTTGAATGAAAGCAGGAAAAGGGCATTCAATCTGTTTGTCAATGGAAAATTTGATGACGCAAAGGCGTTACTGTATTCAAATGATAACTGGATAAAGAATTTTGTTAAAAATTATTTTGAATCATTGAATCATGTTTCTTACAGTTCACTTCCCGAAAAAGCACATCCTTATGATTATTTTGTTAAAAAGATTCTTGGATTAAAAGAGGTCAATGCCACTCTGCTTGGTTCAAAAGTGCATGAAACGGCGAGACGAATATTGTCGGAAGAAGAATATTTCATAAACGAAGATGCAAAGCCATACATTGAGAATGTTTTAAAGCTTATTGAGAAGATTAAAGAGGATTACCCTGATTCGGTTAAACCGGAACTGAAATTAGAGATACAATTATCTTCTCTTGGATTTGATTCTCCTTTAAAATTTAGATCCTCCATAGATGCTGTATTTAAAAAAGGAGATAAATATCTGATAGTGGACTGGAAAACAAATAAAGATACTGATAGGGGTTCCAATCATAGACAGCAGCTTGAAATTTACAAAAAGGTGTTTGCCGTCAAAGAAAATATTCCTCTTGACAATATAAATGTAGCAATTGGTTATCTCGGATTGAGAAACACAATTAATACAGGTCAAATTAATTGCGAACTTGATATAAAACAACCTGTCAAAAGCGCTTTTAATACCATTTCCGAAAAAATTATTTTGATGTTATCATGGATCAATAGTCCCGAAGAGTTTTTTAAGGCATTTATTGAAGAAAAAGATAAGGTGAATGATACTCTTTGGAAAAGTGTTGTGGAAGAGTATCACAAAGGAGAAAAATGAATCTCTCTCAATTTTGTGTTCCTTATTGTGAGTTTGTCTACAAATGCTCTCGTCACGAAGAAATGCTTAAAAAATCAAACAAAATTTCGTCATCTTCGGTTTTCTTACACATTTCACAAACTTTTTGATTTATATATTTTGTTCCATATATTCCCTACTGATAATCTTTATGACAGCCATCTAAATTTTTATCGTTAAACATTCCGTATCCTTTTTATGTGCTCAATCCTCTTATTTATTAATTCCTTTGTTCCTATATCCTTTCTGTGATATAAATTTCCCTTAACAAATTTTGTTGAATTTTCGGCAATCTTTTCTGCTTCTTCAATTGTTTCTGCAATTCCAAGTAATGCAATCGCCCTTGAATGCGTGCTGAAAATTTTTCCGTTTTCTTCATAAACGCTTGCATAATAAATTTTTGAATTATTATTTCCAAATTTGCTCTCATCAACGGAAATTTCTGTCCGGACAGGATTTTCAGGATATCCTGCAGGAACTAAATATTTGCAGACCGTAGCTTTATTTTCAAATTTCAGCCCCGAACTTAATTTTTTGTCTAAAATTTTTTCAATCCAGTTATCCTTAATTAAAGGCAAAACATTCATCGCTTCAGGGTCTCCAAGCCGTGCATTGAACTCAATAATTTTTACGCCGTCTTTTGTAGCAATGAACTGCCCGTATAAAATTCCAATATACTTTCCGTAGTCCTTTTTCAATACATTAATTACTTTTTTTAAATTTTTTAGTGCATCGTCATAATCTGCTCGCGTAACAAAAGGCAGCATAAGGTCTTTATCAGAATAAGAACCCATTCCTCCCGTGTTTGGTCCGACATCATTTTCATAAGCAGACTTATGATCCTGAACTAACGGACATGGTGCTAAATTTTCTCCGTCGCAAAATGCCTGCAGAGTAAATTCTTCGCCTTCAAGTTTTTCTTCAATTAAAATAATCTTGTCTTTTTCTAAAATTTCACCTGCATATTTCTTTGCTTCTTCCACATCATTCAGTTGCTTTCCTATAACCTTTACGCCTTTTCCGCCTGTCAGTCCGATTGGTTTTACAGCAACATCCTGCAAATCATCAATAAATTTAAACATCTCTTTAATTTCATCGCTTTTAAAAATTTCAAATTTAGGATATGCGTTAATATGATGGTCCTTCATTAAATTTCGGGCAAATTCCTTACTTGTTTCAAGTCGTGCCAATGATTTTGTCGGAGAAATGCACGGTATTTCATTTTCAAAAATTTTATCGCTAACTCCCGCTTCAAGAGGTGCTTCAGGACCAATAATTATCGCATCTGCATTTATGGTTTTTGTAAAATTTACTACACTTTCGGCGTCCAAAATATTTCCTATTTTATAGCCCTTGCACAATTTAACAATTCCGGGATTTTTTGCAGACATAAATCCATAAAGTTCATATCCGAATTTGACAACACTTTCGGCAATAGCGTTTTCCCTTGCTCCGTTTCCTATTAATAAAATTTTTTGCATTTTGATTTAAAATAAAGATTATCGTTAATTTTCTTTTTTTTCAAGTTCTTTTAATATTTTATCTACTATTTCTATAGATATTTACAATTCCTAATCCTATTTTGTAATTTTCAAATCCAAATTTGTCATTAAATGTTTGTTTGGGATAACGAGTATAATTTAGGTGTGGATTTATATGTGTAGATAACATCCCTGATGAAAAAATAAACCGTATTATTAATGAACGCATGATAATTCCTTTTTCATTGTAAATCTCATCCACATATAATATTTTAAAGTAATTTTTACCAAGCTTCTTTTTAAACTCGTTTATTTCATCTTTATCTTTTTCTTCATATTCTTTTTCTCTTTCTAATATCTTTGCACCTTTTTCAATCAATCTTTTAAAAGAATTTTCAATAGAACAGTAAATCTCATCATCCCAATTTTTGGTGCTAACTTCTTTTACTTCCAATTTCTTTAATTCTTCCTCTGTCATAACATCATCTGCATCTAATCCATTTTCTATTATAAATTTTTCTTCTTCTAGATATTCTTTTTCTTCTTCTATAAACCTTTTTTCTTTGTCTATAAGTTTTACAAGGTCTTCTATACATCTTAATTTTAAAACATCTATCAATTCCTCTTTGCTTGCGGTCAATAACCTTTGATAATCTTTATTTTTTTCCAAATCATCAATATTCTTTATAAATTCTTTTATGTGCTCAATATTCAATTCTTTTACTATGTCAAAATCAACATCATTTGGATCTTTTAGAGAGTATGCTTTTGCTTTCTCATATTCGTTTACTTTGTCCATAACCAACTCGCGTATAGGTATAGAATTATTCGGCATAGAATTACTTGTTTTCA
>MTER01000201.1 GCA_002083985.1 Candidatus Altarchaeales archaeon A3 | reverse complement strand
CATCAGCGAGGTGATTTAAAAATTTCAGAAATTTTTAAATCTCCGAACGAAGTGAGGTGAGATTTTTAAAATATCCTCCACAAAATAATTGGCCCAATTTAAAAGGGATGAGCACCCGTTATAGTGAAAATGGCAACAATTTACACATAATTTGTTATATGTAAAATGCTTAAATAGTGTAAAAACTTAATATTTTCACTATAAATAGTTTAACATTGTGTAAAAATCATGGAAACTATACCAAATTAACAATGCCTAATCTGGCAACCCATTCATTTCAACACACCAGTTTTATGAGATAGGAAACTTTTGATTAAATTTTAAATAAATTACTCCAATAAAATTCTCTCCGCAAATGAAATATATTTTTCGGGGATTTTTGCCCTTCGCATTCCTCCTGCCAAAATTTCAACATCTTCTTTGTGAAATGCCTTAAATTTAATCAAAAAGAGCAGGTATATTAAAAAACTCATTAAAACAAAAATCCCGAGAACAAAGACCTTTAAAAATTTCAGCAAAATTTCCGAAAATATATCCTTTCCCGCAACACTTTGTGACACAAAATTTATCAAAATTTCATCAAAGTTGAACAAACTTGCCATCAAATACAAAATAATTGCCGCTAAAATGCCAGCAATTATCGGCTTATAAATATCTTTTGGAAATTTAATGTTTGTGGTTTTAGATGTTCTTAAAAATAAAATTGTCATAATAATAGTTGAAATTAAGGTTGTAAAGGCAGCACCGTTTATTCCATACGGAGGAATAAAAATAAAATTTAACGCGACATTTGTTATTGCTCCGACTGCAATAATTTTTTTTGTTATATCTAAACGGTTCATTGCGGCAATAATAAACTGTGAAGGTAAAGAGAGAAAGGATATAAATATATATGTTGAAGCAATAATTAAGACGATCCATCCCGATGCATAATTTTCTCCATAAACAATTGTCAAAATCTGAATCGGAAATACCAGCATTACAAGAAGCATCGGAATGGAACTTATGAGTATCCATCTTATTACTGTTGTAGTTGTTTTTTGCATTTCTTCTGTGTTTTTCTTTGCCCACATTTCTATAATTGCTGGATAAAATATGCTTGCTATTGCACTTACAAAAATTCCGATTAATGAGGAAAAGGCAATTACCATAGTATATATTCCTATCATTATATCGCTTTCTTTTGCAGGAAAAAAATATCCCAGCATTATTCTATCAGTATAACCGTTTATTAGTCCCATGGAACTAATTAAAACCATTGTTAATCCGAAAGGTACCATTTGTTTTAACAAGGGAATAAATTTTGCAGATTCATTCGTTTTTGGCAATGTTTTATATTCTTTTAATACAAAAAACAATCCGAAAAATGCCGCAAATAAAAATGAAAGGATAAAACCAAGTGCAATACTATGGGTAGTAAATCCAAAAAAGAACAGAAAGATTAGAGTTAAAACAACCTTCATCACTCCCTGAAAACTTTGCATGTATGAAACAAATTTCATTAACTTTCTGCCCACTAAAAAGTTAATTGCAAGAGAGTAAAAATTTATAATTAAAAAATACGAAGCCATTATCTGAAATAACGATGTTAGATAAGGTTTATTAAAGAAATTTGATATATTACCTGCAAAGAATATAAGGAGGATTGCACAGATTGTTGAAAATAATGTTCCTGCTGAAACAGAAATTTTTAATACCTTTTTGACATAATTAAATTTTTCCTGCCCTGCATAAAAAGGAACAAATCTTCCTATGGCACTTGAGCCCAAACCAAGGTCTGAAAAAAGTGAAATAATTCCTACTACACTCAAAACAAAGAAGAATTGTCCGATTTCTTCCGGCGTAACTGTTCTTGCTAAAATTATATAATAAATAAATGCGAGAAATTTTATGATAAGTGCTGATATCAAAATCCATGCGGTTCCTTTTGCTATGGTTTTTGTGGTTGACATTTTAATAAATTTGTTTAAATTTTTTGTTTAAATTTATGTAACTTCTCAATAACTTGTGAGAATATAACCTCGCTGTTGCCCGGATATTTTTCTATATGATTTTGAAAATGATAAAATATATAATTTGTTTTGCATTTTTTGTATTTGTTTTTTATAAAATAAGCAGTTACAAAATTTATTTGCCACAACTTATTGAGAAGTTACAAAATTTGATAAATTTTATTTTATAGCCCTCAAAGTTAATTAATTTTGTTTTCCTTGTTACAGCAATCTGAATTGTCACAGGTATTTGTCCGGTATATTCAGAAAAAGTAGATGCAGGCCAGAATGAAATATAAGGGAGATAGATTAAATTGCTTGCAATCAGGCATATATTATCCTTTGTTATGCATCTATTTTTTGTAACCTGTTTAATCAGATTTATGCTTTCAGACGATAAACAACAATGTTTGAATATTTCCTACCCTTGTCAGTTATCTTCTGCATATATTCAATCCTGAAAATCAGTTTTTCCATGAGTTTATCTAAATTTTTTTTATATCTATAGAAATAATTAGACATTACTTTAAAAATCTTTCTTTAAGTCATTACAATTATCATTTTCGATAATTTTGTTGCTTTATTAAAAGAAAGGGTAGTGAATAAGAAGTAATGCTCATCAAAAATAAATCACATTGCTCACGCTCAAAAATTTTAAATTTTTACTCAATTTAAATGACTGGGGTAAAAATGTGTTAACATTCAGCATTACCTGTTCATCACTACCAAAAAAAGATACAAATATAATAAACCTTATTTAAAATCATCCAAAACAAAGATCAAAAATCCATCCCTTTTTAGATCTTCTTTATATCAGTACATAAATTTACTAATCATGATTTGTCATAATTTAAATTAGAGTAACTTCTCAATAACTTGTGAGAAGATAACCTCGCTGTTGCTCGGATATTTTCAAAATCTATATGATTTTGAAAATGACAAAATATATGGCCTGTTTTATACTTTTTGTAGGTATTTTTTATAAAATGAGCAGTTACAAAATAAATTTACTCCAACTTATTGAGAAGTTACAAAATTTTTAGAAAAGATGTAATTAAGTTTTTACATTCTTTATATATCTTTCTCAATTATATTACGAGATTATATAATTTCAGTATGAAAACTGCGCTAATAACAGGAATAACCGGACAAGATGGCTCATACCTTGCAGAACTTTTGCTAAACAAAGGATACAATGTACATGGGATAATAAGAAGATCAAGTACATTCAATACATCAAGAATTGATCATATATTTGTTGACAAACACGATCCGAATGCAAAATTATTTTTACATTACGGTGATTTATCCGACGGGAGTCAGATAACTAATATTATTTACAACATAAAACCAGATGAAATATATCATCTTGGCGCCCAGAGTCATGTGAGGGTTAGTTTTGATGCTCCTGAGTATACAGGAGATGTCACTGCAATCGGAACAACACGGCTTTTAGATACGATTTTGAAAAGCAACAATAAAGATAAAATTAAATTTTATCAGGCATCAAGTAGTGAGATGTTCGGTCGCTCTCCTCCACTGCAAAGTGAAAATACTCCATTTAAACCATGTAGTCCTTATGCATGCGCAAAGGTTTATGCTTACTGGATGACTGAAAATTACCGGGAAGGTTATAATATGTTTGCATGCAATGGAATTTTATTTAATCACGAGTCCCCAAGGAGAGGAGAGACATTTGTTACGAGAAAAATAACAAGAGCAATTGCAAAAATTCTGGCAGGAAAACAAAGATATCTTTACCTTGGAAATATTGAAGCAAAAAGGGACTGGGGTTATGCGCCGGAGTATGTTGAATTTATGTGGAAAATGCTTCAGAATAATAAGCCAGATGACTTTGTTATTGGCACTGGAGAAACACATTCTGTTAAGGAATTTGTGGATGAAGCATTCAGGTACGCCGATTTAAATCCAGATGAACATTTAAAAATTGATACGAAATATTTCAGACCTGTTGAAGTTGAGCAGTTAATTGCTGACCCGTCAAAGGCAAAGGAAAAGTTAGGTTGGAATCCTGAGATTAAATTTAAAAATTTAGTAAAGATCATGATTGATGCGGATATGCGTGCAATTGGAATAGAGCCAATTGGTGAAGGTGATAAAATTTTAAATAAAAAATTCCCTAACAGATGGTGGAAAGTTGATTAAATAAGATGACCATAAAAGAATATATTAAAAGGAATCCAAAATTATTAAAATTGGCAAGTTTTGGATTTCATATGTTTAGCCAGATCATACCAAGAAATCCATTTAGTATCTTATATCGATACTTTGATTATTTTATGGATTTAATAAGATATAAGTCATTCAAAGGATCAGAAAAAATTAAACTATTGAATTTATATCCTTGTATAAATGACAAAATATCTGAAACTCCTATTGATTTTGATTATTTTTATCAGGATACATGGGCCGCGGGCAAAATATTCGCTGTGCATTCAAAATATCATGTGGACGTTGGATCAACCGCATTGTTTGTAGGCATCTTATCAAAATTTACAAAAGTTTGTAGTGTAGACATCCGCCCTTTGCCAGTCCAACTGGAAAATCTTGAATGTAAAAAAGGGAGCATATTAGATATGCCGTTTAAGGACGGTGAATTGGAATCAATATCTTCATTGTGTGTTTTAGAACATATAGGCCTAGGTAGATATGGTGATCCTTTTGACCCAAAAGGTACGGACAAAGCAATTAAAGAACTAACAAGAGTATTAGCAGCTAACGGAAATTTATATGTTTCTGTTCCTGTTGAAAATAAAGACACGATTTATTTTAATGCACATAGGGCATTCAATGTAAACAATTTTATATCAAAATTTCCTGATTGCAATCTTGTTGAAGTGAAAATAATACGAAACAAAAATATAATATTGCTTCAGGATTTTAATAATTTAAATCCTTTAGAAATGGCAGGTATTGGTTTATTTCACTTCAAAAAAAAGCAATTAAATAATAGACCTGTTGCAAATTAATTTGACTCATATTTTTAATGTCGCGAAATTGCTATTTCAAAATCGTGTAAATTTTGAAATCTATAAGCAATAGCGAGG
>MTER01000200.1 GCA_002083985.1 Candidatus Altarchaeales archaeon A3 | reverse complement strand
GTTCAAACATCTCCTCGTATAACTCACAGATGGTGCAAAAAATTTGCTAAAATATATAATTTTTTACAAATTTATTACTAAGCACAATATGATTTTTAAGGGTAAATTAATGTAATCTGGCGACCCACTCATTTCAACACACCTATTTTATGA
Organism: Candidatus Altarchaeales archaeon A3; assembly: GCA_002083985.1. Classification (GTDB taxonomy): domain Archaea; phylum Altiarchaeota; class Altiarchaeia; order Altiarchaeales; family Altiarchaeaceae; genus Altiarchaeum. Next base: position 4,332 of record MTER01000200.1, on the reverse strand, counting down.
AATGGGAAACTTTTGTAAAATTTACAGATTATAACAGATTGCTGTGCTGATTTCTACAACTGTTTAAAGACGAGGCAATCAATTGACTTTGTAACCAATTCCTATGTAGTATCTAAACTTGTTTAATCTCTCAAAAGGGCATTCTATGTTTGTTATTATGCTTTTTTATTGCCTTTGGTAGCCATCTTGCACAAGTGTATTTTTTTTAGGACAATTAACCTATTCAGAGTATCTTTTTATACTCTAATCATAATTTTATGAACCTTTTATGTTGGCACAGCAATCCATTACAAAGATAAATTTATTAAATTTTTATTTAAATTTGAACAAATGCGTTATATTGATAAACATGACCTTAAAATTGTCTCTAAATTTTTAGGAGAAGCACTGGGAATTATAGGAATGAGTATATTTATTTTGGGATTCTTTTCCCTTATTGCAGATTACTCTCATTATGAGAATATTTCCTATATTTTGCCTGGCGGACTGATGGCTGCATTCGCAGGATTTTTTTATAAATCAGGAATTGACGGTCGTATGGAAACACGGCACGCTCTTGTGCTTTCAGCAGTTGCATGGCTGCTCATTCCTTTATTTTGTTCAATTCCGTTTTATATCGCTTCAACTGCAACTGATCCGTTAATAAAATTTATTGATGCTTATTTTGAGGCAATGTCTGCTTTTACCGGCGCCGGATTAACCATGATTCAAAATTTAGATACACACTCTCCGACATTTTTATTTTTCAGAAGTGGACTTGCATGGATCGGAGGTGTAGGAATAATTATGCTATTCCTTTTGATTTTAAAACCCTCTTCTGCAATAGCAAAATTATATTCCTCCGAAGCGAGAACAGGAAGAATAAAAACAACAACGAAGGGAACAGTAAAAGAGATTTGGAAAATTTATATAATATTCACTATCATAGGAGTTATTGCTTTGTTATTATTGGGCGTAAATTTTCTTGATGCAGTCACTCATACTATGACTGCAATCGGAACACAGGGATTTTCAACCCATGATGCAGGTATAGGATTTTATTACGATAATGTTCCTGTGCAGATTGTTTTGATGCTATTCATGATACTCGGGGCAATATCTTTTTATATACATTTCAATCTTTTAGATAGAAAATTTGCTGTTGTTTTAAGAAATTTAGAGTTAAAAATTTTTCTGCTGCTCATCGTTATCGGAAGCATCGTTATTTTTATAAATTTGTTTTTTTTAAATCACTATGCGATGACTGATGCAATAAAACAATCAACATTCAATGTGGTTTCCGCTGTAACAACAACGGGATTTACAAATGCCGACATTGGAAATTTTGACAATGCGAGCAAATTTATCCTTATTATATTGATGATAATCGGAGGATGCAGCATCTCAACGGCTGGTGGATTAAAAGTCCTTAAAATGTTAATTCTTGCAGAGAATGCGTGGATGAGAATAAAAAAAGTGCTGCTTCCTGAAAGGGCGGTTGTTAAGGTGAAACTTGGCGGAATTCCTTTGACCGACGAGGAAATTTCTTACATAACTTTTCTTACCTTTCTGTTTTTTATAATTTATGGTTTGGGAGTTATAATATTCCTTTACCTGGGATATCCGACTATTGATGCGTTATTTGTATGTGCAACGGCAATAAGCGATAACGGAATAAATACATTAAGCGGAACTGCATGGTTTGATATGAGTATAATCGGGAAGGTTACGCTTATATTTTTAATGTATGCAGGAAGGTTGGAAATTTTACCAGTGCTTGCGTTAATTTTCGGAATAGTTAAAAGGATAAAGTGAAAAATAAATTTGAAGCATAAATTTTTACCACATTAAATTTATCAGAAGAATAAAAAAATTAAGATAAGGATTCATCCCACATTGTTTGGAGATTTTAAAAATTTTGTTTTTAAAATAAGTTCGTTTACGCACTCATAAAATAACCTCATTTCATTCGGATATTTCAAATAAATTTGAAATGCTTCGGCATTTTGAAAGATTGAAAACTTCTGGTTTTCAGTATATTTTAAAAACAAGTTTTGAAATAACCTCGTTTCAATCAGATATTTTCAAAACTTTGCGTTTTTAAAATAACAAATTTGTTATAAATTTAAGGCGCAAAATTTACCCCTACATTCCTTTATTTGTCCTTTATATTTTATATCTTCAATGTCCGCTAACAACCGGCGGATGCGTTCCCCAGATAAATGCCCCGATAATTATAAAAGTCAAGACAATTGCAGAAAAGACCAGGGCAATTTTCATGTCTATGGGACTGAATATTTCAGGCATTTTAAATTATTTAATTATCTGTTTTTGATTTTTTTTGTTTTATTTTAATAGCATGATTCTAAATCCTTAAATAAACAGCCAACAGCACACTTATCCATCACAAAGTGCTCAAAGAAATTACACGATGCAAAAATTGCAATCATTGCCATAAATCCAATTAGCACAATTGCTATCAACAAAGTCATAATTTTATCCCTTTTGCTTAGATGCACGGACATTTTAAATTTCTTAAATTTAGTTCATATATATTTTATTTTTATTTATATAATTAATTTTTATTATAAATATTTAAATTAAAAATACGAAAATAAATATTTTTATTCTGTCCATTTATTCTCTGCATTCCTTTGAACAGTTGTTATAACACTCAAAATATGGTGTTGCCAGGTTGTAAGAAAACTAAAATTTTTAGACCTCTTATATATCATAATAATATATCTGCATAAATTCCACCTTTAAAAATTGTAAAAATTTGCCTTTTTATATATTGGACATGTTGCAAAATAACTTTTTCACATTTAAATTTTATTAATTTTCACCTTTAAAATTTTTAATTTGCAACAACTCTAATATTCAAATTTTGTAAAAAATTTGATAAAATTTTAAATTATTTTGTAAATTTTAAAATTTTAATGTTTATAAAATTTTAGAAAATAAAAAAATAGATACTTTATGGATGGACACTAATTAGAACTGCAAATAAATCCCTGATTCTCATTGACAATTACATTGATGATTCGGTTTTGACGCTGTTTAGTAAGAGAAATAAAGATGTGCATGTTATAATATTCACCAAAGATGTCTCCAGGCAGTTATCTCTTGACCTTGCCAAATACAATTCGCAATATCCGCCTGTTGAAGTAATAGAATTTAAGCAGTCCCATGATAGGTTTCTCATAATAGACAATAAAGAAGTGTACCATTTTGGAGCTTCATTAAAGGACCTGGGTAAAAAATGGTTTGCATTTTCTAAATTTGACAAAGAAGCATTTAATCTACTTGATAAATTGGGGCTGAAATGAAACAACAAACTAAAACAAAATTCAAAGAAACTGATATAGGAATGATTCCTGAAGAATGGGAAGTTAAAAGTATCAATCAGTTAGGAGAAATTATAACTGGAAAAACTCCCAAAACTGAAGATAAATATAACTTTGGACAAGATTGCCAATTTATCACTCCTCGGGATATGAAAGGGCAAAAAAACATCTATGAAACAGAAAGATATTTATCAGAAAAGGGTAAGAATTCCGTGAGAAATTGTTTGATACCAAGAAGTTCTGTTTGTGTGTCTTGTATTGGTTCAGATATGGGAAAAATTATCATAACGACAAAAGAGAGTATAACTAATCAACAGATTAATTCAATTATTCCGAATATCTCAGCCGATTTTGTTTATTATGCTATTCTAAATATCTCACAAAATATTAAAAATTTAGGAAAACAATCAACAGCAGTTCCTATACTAAATAAAAGCCAATTCTCAAAAATAGAAATTGCTATGCCCTCAGACATGATTGAAACGGAAAAAATCGCCGCCATCCTTTCCTCCCTTGACTCAAAAATCGAACTCAACCAGCAGATGAACAAAACCCTTGAAGCTATAGGGCAGGCGATTTTCAAAAGATGGTTTGTTGATTTTGAATTTCCGAATGATGAAGGCAAACCATACAAATCATCAGGCGGAGAGATGGTTTTTAACGAGGAACTGAAAAAAGAGATACCAAAAGGGTGGGAAGTTGATAATTACGGAGATTTATTAATTTTTGAAAGGGGGATTGAACCAGGTTCAAAAAGTTATTTTGATAAACCTTTTGAAAATTCAATTAAATTTTATCGTGTTGGTGATATGCTGGATAATTCAATATGCTTAACTTATGTTAATATTTCTTTAATAAATAGTGTCCATCCATAAACTCATATTTTTTGTCAATTTGTCAGAACTTGCTCAATATTAAGTAATTGTAACGAAATAACTTAATCAATTTGGAATAATTTTATAGTTCCATTTCCCATGAACCTTATCTTGGTTGTGGTGTTTAACAT
>MTER01000199.1 GCA_002083985.1 Candidatus Altarchaeales archaeon A3 | reverse complement strand
TTTATAACATTCTAACCGTATCAGTCGCCTGTAACTTACTTCTCTATCAAGTGTCGGATGTTTTATTGTTGTATTTAGTCGTTCATCATATTCTTTCAGGTATATTCTTTTTCCTTCATCATTCAGATAAACACCTTTCAGTTCACTTTCAAAATGTTTCTCTGTCAGCATCTGCTTATTCACTAACTTAAATATGGTTCTTTCAACAAGCAGCGGCTTAAAAATTTCAGAAACATCCAGAGCCAGCGAATACCTTCTCTCCTGCGGTTCATGCAAAAAAGAAATTGCCGGATTTAAGTAAGTATTGTAAATTTCAGAAAGCGTTGTTGAATAAAGCAAAGAATTTCCAAAACTTATCAAAGCGTTTATTTCATTTGTTGGCGGTCTCCGTTCCCGAGTAGTAAATTCAAAATTTTTTAAAATTTCATTGAAATTTTTATAATAATTATCCCAGATTTTTCCTTCAACAGACATTAATGTTGAAATGTCTGAATATCAGGATTTAAATTTTCAATATCTTCAAAATTTATATCTTTTCCGCGATTTGAATAATATTTGAGCGTCTTTAAAGTGTTGTATTTTATTCCGCGCACAAATTCTTTCGCAATATTCAGCCGTTTTTCTTTGTCAATACAATATTCAACCTGCCTGACCAAAACCTTCCCTGCAATAAGAAAGTCCTTTGGATATAAAGAGCCAGTATAATGCCCGTACATATTTAAAAAGTGAACCGGAACACAATTCTCAAACAAAAAGGCAATTGCACCCGAACGCAAACTTACTCTTGCAAGGCAAAGTATTTCCGATATGTTGTTTATCGGAATTGCTTTCTTTTCTCCTTCCCGGATAAAGTAAATAGTGTTTCCTTCCCGTTCCAGAATTCCTTCAGTTGTTAAATAAAGCGGTTGTTTCATCGTTGAGTTGATTTAAAAATTTGGTTACAAAAAGTTCAAAATTGGACTTATCAATATTCACAAGGAGTAAATATTCCGCCTCATACAGATTCAATTCTTCTTTTGTCAATTTCCATCGCACATTAAAATTTTCTTTGTATTTTTCGTATGTTTCTATTGTAAATCGTATTTTTTCTAACCACACATTCTTTAATTTATCAGCATCAGCATCAAAATTTTTGGAAATAAGATATAAATCAAGAAAGTCACGCACCTTCACAGTTTTCCTTGTAAGTACGGCTCTGACTTTCTCGCAGAAGATTTCCCGTATGTCATAAACATAATAATTTAGGTTATCATAAAATTCAAGAAATTCCTTAAAATAAATCCTTTCATTATTTGGGAAATTGGATGTTAGTGGATTTAATCTCTTTTTCTCAATAGGGAATTTTAAATTTTCCATAAAATTTATCTCTATCTTAATCATGGAACGTCTTTCTTGTATTGAATCAAACCACATAATGAAAGTTACCATTTTGTTGCTCCCTTTGAAGTGCACATAATTCCAATTATTCTTCTCAAACTTAAAATCAAATCCGTATTTTTCTGAAATTTCAACAAGCGCATTTCCAATTTCATTTATGGATGCAGAACAGAGTTTTCTTATCTGTTTCATACTTTTTCCTTTGAAAATTTCCTGGTTCTTCCATGTGAAATCCAGGTCTTCTGAGAACCTGTGATAATCGAGATACGCTTTCGCAAGGCATGTTCCGCCCTTAAAGACCAGATTTTCATGGAATTTCGCATTCTGGAGTTCTTTGAGAATTATCGTGAGGTAGAGGTCTTTTTCTATCAGATATTCTGATTTTGTTCCAAGTAATTTTCCAGATGATTTACAAAATTCCTTTACTCTTTCCTTATGTAACTCGTCGTTAATATTCATATTTCCTTTACTATTTTTTGTATTGTTTTGGGATATTTTTTTGAGTAATCAAATAGTCGTTCTTTATTCAAAATTTCTTCGTATTCAAGGAATATCTGCTTTGCTGTATAGTCCGATTTTCCTTTCTTTTTGTATAAGTAAGCGATATCTAAAAGCGTTTTCTCAAGGTCGCTGTATTTTATCAAGAATCCGTTTTTTGTTTTTTCTGTTTTGATTCCGAATTCAAATAAAGAGGGTATTATTTTTACAAACTCGTATTTTTCACCTGCCAACCCCCTTGTTTTTCTTTTCATCGTGTCGTTTAATATCCATGTTCTCGTGAAGTATTCATGTGTAACATTCAGGTATTTTAAACCGCTTTTCAGACCAAAATACCAGTTTTTGATTCCCTTCAAATCAAGTCCTTTTGCGATAAGTTCATCTGGCGAGTATTTTAAAACGCCAGTCTTTTTTTCGTTGTAATCCTTTACATAAAATACACATCTGAAGATTGTTATCATAGAGCCAGCATTAAGCAGGAGTCGCCTGGTTTTGTTGTAATTTAGTTCATATTTGTTGCACACATTTTCTAAATCCTTTGAGAGCAATAACTTTTTATCCTCATTTATCAGTGTCCTTATAATCATCTCGCTTTTTTCCATTTTTGTTTTATATTTCCAATAAATATTGGAATTATGATATAAATTATGAATTAATACATAAAAAGTCAAACCCTGCAAAATTCATAATAACTGCATCTTCGGCAATATTTTTTATTCTCTGCTTTCGGGGGTGTTTTCAGTTCCAAAATTTTTAGAATATCCTGCACAATAAATTCAATCTCTTTTTCAATTTCAGGCGTTAATAAAATTTCTTCCTTCCTCTTTTCTTTCGGATAAACAAGCATTCCGTTAATATTAATTCTCTTATTCTTTTTCAGATACCAGAGATAATAATAAATCTGATACAATGTCGGAATTTTTAGTTTGCTTGACTTCTTAACCTCAAATATTAACTGCTCGCCTTCTTTTTTAATAAAATCAATTGCAATCGTATCGTCAATAATTATATTTTTTCTTTCGTNNNCAGCATAAGATGTCTCATGAAGTAACTTGCCTATGCTTATGTTCTCATCTTCATAATTCATATTGATATGATTTGCAAAAAACCATAATTCACGTTTGCATGCTTTGTAATATTGAACCAGTGATTTTCATATTAAATTTTATAAATTTTTCAAAATTTTCTAAAAATCATAAGGAAATTAAAAAGTTTGTTATTATGCTATCAAACTTTTACTAAAAACTTGAGCACTTTAATATCAAACTTCGTTAAAATTTATTTATCAGAGAAATTTAACGATTTTCAGTTCATCCCATTTTATGTGTTTCAAATACTTATCTTTGTATTCTTTGGAAGGGATATAATCAAAATGCAATTCATCATAATCATTTACAGTCCAGTATTTTTCCCTGCTGAGGAAATTTAGCACATCCTCCAAATCATCTGCCACGAACGCCACCCATTCATTTATAAGGTTTTCAGCCATTTTAATAAAGTCCTTTGCATAAGCATAATTTGTGGCACGAAGAAAGTAATTCGGATTATGTTCGTACGGATAGTATAAGTGAATACCGTGCTTGTGCCAGCTGAAAACGATATCATACGGATGCGAACCCATTCCTTTACTGCTTTCGCTCCATTTTTAACGCATAGGAAAGTTCGTTTTTATTATCTTCACACAGAGACACAAAGAGGGAATTATACTGAAAATCTATGAGATTTTCAATCTTTAAAAATCTATGAGATTTTAAAATACTCTGTGGCTTTGTGTGAGCATTTAATTTTTATTTGTAACTATTCAGCCACCCAAAAAATTACAGGTAAATTTTTTGATTTTTTTTGTATTTTTTGAAATTTTCACAGGTAATTTAAAAATCCAATAGATTTTTAAAGATTAAAAACTTACAGTTTTTAGTAATTTTCGTACCCTCTGAATAGTTACTTTTATTTAATTAGTGTTCATCCACAAAATATAAAATTTTGAAAAAATTTTAATTTTTTCAAGATAAATTATTGTGTTTTTGACAAAAATTATGAGTTTATAGATGGACACTAATTATTTATAACCTTTCATAATGTCTGAAAAATTCAATTTATAAGAAGTGTGAAGTATGGCAGGTTATCTGATGGTTTATCCATAAAAAGATATAATGATAAAAATCTAAATTATTTACAATAAAATATTTATCAATTTTAATCAATTAACAAAAATGAAAAAACAATTTACCGTTATAATTGAAAAGGACGAAGAAGTTGATATGTATGTTGGTGAGGTTATAAGTATTCCTGGATGCCACAGCCAGGGGAAAACTATTGACGAATTAATGAAAAACATGAGTGAAGTTGTATCGCTTTGTCTGGAAGCAGAAGAAAAAAATATGTCAAAAATACCAAAATTTGTGGGTGTTCAACAAATAGAAGTGACAGCATGAAATTAGCACCTATCTCCCCAAAGGAATTAGAAAAAAGGATCAAAAAACTGGGATTTGAACCGGTAAGGCAGAAAGGAAGCCATGTATTTTACAGACATTCTGATGGGCGGACTACAACAATCCCTTTTCATGGAAATCAGGAGATCGGACCTGTTTTGTTAGCAAAAATATTAAAGGATGTTGAATTAACACGGGAGGAATTTGAGAAGATGTAATAAGAGTCATAAATTTATCAGGATTTACGCATTTCACCTTGTAAAAGGACTTAAAAAGATAAGAATTCGTATCTGTTTGCGTAAGTCCTATGTGGATTAAAAAGAACTTTGGGAAAAGTGCAATGATTATGTTAAGGGTTGCCTTGTTTGTGATACGTATGCTTTATATGATAATCTAAAAGAGGTGCTTAATATTCAGTATGATGATGAACACTGCGCGGAACTGGTTGAAGAACAAAGGAAAGATGAAGAAAGTGACGGTGAGGATAATGATGACGATGATGAACAGCAAAAATAATGAGGATAGATTCAAATACTGAAAACTATACTGAAAATCTACAAGATTTTCAATCTTTTAAACTCTTCTTTGTTGTCTGCATTTTCAATATCAAGCATCCCTCTGTGCCGTCCATCTACCCACC
>MTER01000198.1 GCA_002083985.1 Candidatus Altarchaeales archaeon A3 | reverse complement strand
GTTATAATCAGAAAAAAGATTATATAGATAAGACTATGGCATCTATCTAAACTTTCATAAAATTAATATTTACAAAAGTTTCCCATTTCGTGAAAACGATGTGTTGGGGCAAGTTTGTTGAATTGTACTGATTCGCCATCCTAAATTCCCAATCATCATACAATAAATCCACAAAAGTTCCATATTTCATCACATTATTTCCGAATTTTTGATATAATCTTATAGGAATTTTCAAAAATTTTAGAATAAAATGATGACTATAAAGGTCATATTTTCAAATGGGAAACTTTTGATATTTATTAATTTATTATGGGCAAAAGTTTCCCATTTCATAAAAATCAATATATTGGAATGGAATATTTGTTAAATCACCTCGCTTACGCTCGGAGATTTACAAAACTCTGCGTTTTGAAAATTACATCAATTTATCTCCTTAAATCGCCCACAAGACATGGTAATAAATTCACAAAAAATTCTTATGTTATTGAATTTTGTGGAGCATTTTGAAAAATTTGATGCATTTCCCAAATCGTAATCTTTATAAATGTATGGTGAAAAAGATGCCTATAAGGGTTATAATTCCAAATGGGAAACTTTTGATTTAAATGTAAAATCAAAATTTCATTTAATTTTTTTGCTATGAAAATAAGTGAAATGTTAATGTTTCTATTCATTTGGCACTCAACCTTTAAGAATTAAATTTGAATTAAAATATAATGTTTGAAATTAAATTTATAATGTCTAATTTTACTGAAAACTATGAGTTTTCAATCTTTAAAAATCTTTTGGATTTTTAAATGAGATTTCTTTTAAGCATTTTGAAAATCAACAGATTTTGAAAATATCCTAACATCAGTGAGGTTATCAGCGAGGAGAGATTTTTAAAATATCGCCCACAAATTAATTAACAAGTATTTTAAACATCAATAAAATGACTCAAATTACCATAAACGAGGAGCAATTTATAGAAAGAATAACGCCGAAAATAGAGGAAAAAATAAAATACGATGTTGTGCAGAGTATTATCAGCGTGTTGGAAGAGCAGTTTTATCCTCCAGAGGAGAGGATAAGAGAAGAGGTTATAATAGATATTGAAGAAACGGAGAAGGAAATAACAGAAGGAAAAAGCAAGGTGTATAGTTATGAAGAGTTCAGGAAACATTTAACCGACTAACCGAGATTCTGACAAAAATGACCAGCGGACGACCATACAATATAGAGATTCCTGATAAATTACAGAAAGTATTTGATAAATTAGGAAGAAAAAATAAATCGCTGCACAATGCGACAATGAAGAAAATTCTACAAATTGCTGAGAATCCTCAAATTGGAAAGCCGATGAAGAATGTTCTAAAAGGAGAGTGGAGAGTTCAGATTGGACATTTGTTTTATTTTATAGGGTAGATGAAGATAAATATAGGGTTGTATTTCTGAAGTTTTTGCATTATGACGATGCTTACTTATAATTTTTTATAATTTTATAGTAACTATTCAGAGGGTAACAAAATTTATCTGCAAAACTTTCAAAAAAATCAAAAAATTTACCTGTAATTTTTTGGATGGCTGAATAGTTACATTTTTTAAATAACAAAATTCCTATTTTGTGAAAACAATGTATTGGGGGCAAATTTGTTGAATTGTAATGATTCGCCGCCCTAAATTCCCAATCATCATACAATAAATCCACAAAAGTTCCATATTTCATCACATTATTTCTGAATTTTTGATATAATCTTATGGGAATTTTCAAAAATTTTAAGATAAACTGATGACTGTAAAGGTCATATTTTCAAATTGGAAACTTTTGTTATTTATATAAATATAATAAATATAATATATAATAAATATAATAAATATAATAAATATAATAAATGCCGCAAATGTCAAATATTAAGGATTCGCATATTAAAGTGAAAATATTGCTGGTAATTGTAGTAATTGGATTGTTTGCAATACTTTGGAAATTTGGTTCAGAGCAGAACCTGCATTTAGATTTAAATTTAACTAAAGGCAGTGCTAATTACTCTTTTGCGGTTGATTCATGCAAAAATTTCACGGGAATTGAAAAAGCTAAGTGTTATTTTGATGAGGGAAATTTAAGCAATTTAAATGTTTCTTTGGAAATTTGCAGGGGATTGAAACAGAAATTCACAAGCAGCGATGCTGTGTGTTTGGCTAAAATATCCTCGGTTGTTTCAAGGGAAAACCCTGAAATTGCGTTATCAATTTGTGATGAAGTGTATAATACTTCTTCGGATGCTGACGGAAGCGTAAGCATGAAGTGCTATGAAAATGTCGTCTCTTTTTTTTCCTCTGATTCAGGGGTTGAAGAAATATGCGATAAAACCTTTTATCCCGGTGTTTGTTATGCGGTTGCGGCAAGAGCACAGTTTTATAAAAATTTAACTAAAGCCTTATATTTTTGCAGTATAAGCGGGAATGTGTGCTTTAAACAGCTTGCGAGAATTTCAAAAAATTCAACTCAGGCAATAGGTTTCTGCAATAATGTCAGCGTTGATTATGGCGACAGAGATGCTTGCTTTTCAACTGTTGTTTATAATACGATGCTGATAGATGAGATGGAGGCGGAAAAAATTGCCGGAGAATTAAATTGCTGCTGGAGCGAGATTGCTTTTGTGTTATCCGCAAGAGGGGATAAAAGAGCAATTGAAGTCTGCGATCAGCACAACACTCAGGAATGTTTACGGAGGATTCTTCCGAATCTCGGAAGCGTAGATAAAAATTTCGCTTTAAGTTATTGCGATAACCTCAGTTGGGATGTTGATAGGGATATCTGCTATTTTGCCCTTGTTAGATCCATTGCGGATTCCGATTTGGAATATGCGATTAATATCTGCGGTAAAACAAAATTCAGGGACGAGTGCTATCTGGCTACTACAGTCGTGATTCAAAATAAAAGCACGGCAGCAAAAATTTGTGAAAGCATTAGTCACAGGCATCTTAAAGATTTATGTTACAGGGAAATAAACGAAACAATAAAATGAAGTCAATTAAATTTTTATTTATATTTTTGGTGTTTTTGGTATTTGCAGTTAATACTGTTGATGCATACGCGGGACTTATGGGAGGAGAGTTTGTTGTTAGGGCAATTGATATGTGGGGTCCTGATAAGCCGGAGTATATGCCTTCTGTGATTTCGGTTGTTGCGTTTGATAATGGCACAAATATTGAGGTATGGACCTTTGAGGACAACGGAAATAAATTGCTGGTTTATAATGGGACAATGAATGAAGATGAAGTAATTGATTTTTATGACAGAGGATGTTTGCTTGGAGATACAACCCCGAGAAATCATACGACATGTATTAGCGGAACTCTGTTAAATCCGAATGACTGCAGCTGCAACAGCACAACATACCTTAACACAGCACCGACAAAAATATTCGGGAAATTCGTGCATATTATGCTTACGGGAACCAATACAACAAAAAGAGGGTATGTGTTTGTGGTTGAAGGCGGGTATGCTTCAACGACAGACGAATTTTACAAGTATGGAGGTTACGGGGGAACCTTAAGAACTCCCCCCGGACGCTCGGGAAGCTTTTTAGATAAAAACTTTGTTGTTCATTACCCGTGGAGATATACAGATGGTGCTCATTATCCGATTATCGGGATTTTTTACTGGCATAATGATACCACAAATGTTACAATTACTCCAATAGGATTAAATGGAAGCGTTTTACCTTCTGATGTCAACGGTAGGTCACAATATACCTGCACCTTAATAGGAAACGGGGACCCAAGATACCCTGCATATTGTACTTTTAAACTTTATGCGTCTCCATGGGGCAGAGCACCTGTAAGCTATAGGATTGATGCCTCAGATGATGTTTTTTTGATGCAGTATAATGGGCATATTGATACAATGCAGTGGAATTCAGCACTTGATAGCGGTATTTTGTCAGGGCAGGTCATTTTATCCGCAGGTAACTATGAAGGTGGGGGAATTTTATTCAATTCTGAAAATTATACTGTTGATGTAAGCGTATTTTATGTTAATAATTATGGAGGCAGCGGCTCTAATACTTATGAGGCAAATTCTGTAAATGGCGGCTCTGTTACTGCTGGTTCTGTTTTCGGAAATCTTGTTCCGGTTGGAAATCTTACTATTCCTGCTCACAACTCTAAGATGTATATTTCATCATTGAACCCTTCTGGAGGGCAGATTGTTTTAATCATGGTAAACGGAAGCGGATCTATAGATGCAATCACAGGCATTGGAAGAGACAAATCTTCAAGCGGGCAATCGCACCTGGCAAGACCATGGGACCATATTTATACAAGAGTCCCGCCAAAGGTAAGGAGCGACAATGAAACATGGTCGGAATTCGGATTCGGAACTCTGGACAGATCCTCACCAAGTGAGTTTGTTCACTGGCAGACAGCGGTTTCATGGGATATTTATCCGCTTGCCTGTTATCCTCTGGAGACGAATTCAACAAAAATTAATGTGAACCGCTCTGGAACAGTATGCTTTGATAGTGGGGTTACAGACGCGTCGCACCCTTTGAATTTACAGGGATATAATTCAAC
>MTER01000197.1 GCA_002083985.1 Candidatus Altarchaeales archaeon A3 | reverse complement strand
TGTTAATTTATTTCGCATTTTTTGTGTTTGTTTTTTATAAAATGAGCAGTTACAAAATTTTTTACCACAACTTATTGAGAAGTTACATTTTTTAAATATCTTTCAAACTCAGGTATTACCTAAAAATTATCAAAATTCAGAATGGAAACTGATCTAAAACATATAGAAATAAAAAATTTCAAAAGTTGTAAAGATACAAAGATTGACTTTGGAAATTTTAATGTTCTCATCGGGGCAAACGGAAGCGGAAAAAGTAATATTATAGAAGCGTTTAGATTTTTAAAGGAAATAATATCGCCCGGAACAATTAATCCTTTTATAAAATACGGAGGATACAGAAATTTAGTATGGAAAAATGATGAAACCTTGCCAATATCTTTTTCACTTGTTTTTGTTTCAGAAGAAAAGAAAGTAAAATTTAAATTAGAATATTCAATTACAATAAGCGGATATGCCGGATCTTTGGAAGTGATTCAAGAAGAAATTAAAGGAAAAATCAAAGATAAAGAAATAGGAATTTTAAGAAAGGGAAATGAAATAATTTTTAAAAAGGAAGATGTTGAGATTGGAATGAATGCAAAAACGTATTTTGCCCCTGTTTTGTCTTCCCTAGTTTATTATTTTTTTGACATATTTGGGTTTGTAGAAAATATCAGTGTTATTACTTCATTTAGTTCCACAAACAAGGAATATGAAAAATATATCAATTGTGTTGGTAAAAAGCCGGATGAGAAAATTAAAAAATTTGTTGTGGAAATTTTTAGGCAGCCGTCAGTTTTATCAATTCGATCGCAAATACCAATCACTTTAAGTTACTTATTTTTTCTTTGTCGTCAAAATATTAATAACATTTTTGTTTTTAATTTAATTCCTCAAATGATGAAACCCCCCTCAAAACTTGAATCAAAAGAATTAGATTATAACGGAGAAAATTTACAAAGTATTTTATTTAACATATTTTCGGAACATCAGGGATGGCCGGAAGATATAACAGAACGACTAAAAATATTGTTTCCTCATATATCAAAAATGAGTGTTATTTCAACTCCGGATGGCAGAATAATGTTAAAAGTTATTGAAAATGGAATAGAATTGCAAATGAATTCTCTTTCTGATGGTTTTTTCAAAATTATAGCTGTTTTGGCGTTATGTTTTGAATATAAAAAAACCGGGGCAGACCTTGGAATGCAGATGGAACCTGTCGCGAAACTTAAGGAATTATTACGAAAACATTCGGGACACGTCATAATAATTGAAGAAATAGAAAACTTCATTCATCCTGAGGCAATAGAAATTGTTATGGAAGCACTTAAATCATCCGGAAATACAATAATACTCACAACACATTCTCCCGTAGTTCTGAATATGACTGAGATTGAGGATATTTTATTTGTTGAAAAACAGGTTGATGAGACAGTTACAGAACGACATAAAGATGCTAAAAAGCTGAAAGAAGAGCTGATTAAAAAAATTTCTGTTGGTGAGGGCTGGTTATTGGGAGCATTAAAATGAATAAATGCAAATCCTGTATGATTTATATTGAGGACAGATATGGAGTAAAATTCATTGATAGAATAAGAGAAAGAATAAGAGAAAATTTAGGTGTAAATACTTGTAAATGTGACATAAAAGCTACAAAAGGTATAGGGAATATAACAAGCAAAATAGGTGGCTTAATATCATCCGGTAAAAACGGACATGAATGCGTAATTATTATATTTGATAATGACGGAGGAAAAAAGAGAAATCCAAATCCCTACTCAAAAAATTCAAAAGAAAAGTATGTTGATAATAAAAACATTGTAGATCTAAAAATAAACGAAGAAAAGATTGATATGGTAAATGTATATCTGATAGTATTTGAAAATGCTATTGAAAAGGATTGGATTGAAAAAGGAATTAACCAAGAATTGCCAAAGGACTATAAAAAGTATAATCTTCCGAAATATGCAAATAAGATTGATATAAAATTTCTCAAGGAAAAAGATGAAAATTTCAAAAATTTTATTACAATTATTGACCCGTAGTAATCTAATCATCAATAATAAATTTAATTTTTTGGTAAAAATTTCATAAAATTTAAAAATGGAAAAAACAGAAAAACAAAAAATCGGAATTATCGGATTCGGAAGAATGGGACAGATGATAGCAAGACAGGCAGAGGCAAAAAATTTTGAAATTTCCTGCGTATTTGATGTTAAAAATATAGGGATGAAAATCGGAAATTTTATTGGAACCGGAGATGAAGCGGCTATCAGCAATATCGCTGATTTGGACAAAATTTTAAAGCAAACAAATCCGGGTGTTGTTATGATTTCAGCAGCGCCGATGTGTGTGTTGAAAATTTAAGAATAGTTGCAAAAAATAAGCTCAATGCGGTGATTGGAACAACGGGCTTTAGTAGAGGGCAGAAAGAAGAATTACGGGGACTTATAAAAGAAAATAACATCGGAGCAGTTATAAGCCCGAATATGAGCATAGGTGTAAATATATTCAAAATAATTGAAGAATCCGGAAAGATGCTAAAAAATTACGGATTTAATGTTGAAATAACTGAAGCACACCACGCTCAAAAAAAAGATGCACCGTCGGGAACTGCAAAGAAGATGGAAGAAATTTTAAAAGAAATTTATAACAAAGAAATTCCGACACATTCAATACGACTGGGAACAATTCCCGGAACACATGAAACAATTTTTGCCGGCTATGACGAGATAATTGAAATTAAACATATTGCATATTCAAGAGAAATATTCGCAAATGGAGCATTGCTTGCAGCAGAATTCATAAAAGGAAAGAAGGGAACATACAGCATGCAAGATGTGATAAAAATTTAAAAATTCAGGAAAAAGTACTTTTAAAGCAGAATTCCCACATATCCTACAAATGATTCCATTCCGTATTTAGGAAACATATCATAACTTGTTGCGTACCTGATTAAATTTCCTTTTTTGCTTCCCAAAATTTTTGCCGACGCAAGTGTTGCTGATATTGCCCCTGAACCGCAGGCATTATTATGTTTATCTGCTTCTTCTGTTATTTTATCACATTCAAGATTAAGCATTAAATTGAGCATCCTTTTATCATTTATTTCTTTAACCCATTTTAATGCATCGTTTCCCTGTCCTTTCGGAGCAAATCCGTAATTCAGTCCGTAATGCGTTAAATCACTTGTTCCGATTATTGCTATCCTTTTTCCTTTTTCTTCCGTTTCCTTTTTTACAATATCCCCTACAATTTTTCCTACCCTAACTGCATCATTTGTTGTTACAGGTATTAATGGAACAATTTCCGCCTTTGGAAACAAAAATTTTATAAACGGCAATTGTACTTCTATTGAATGCTCGTCTGCATGGGCATCAAGATTATCTTCAATATAAATTTTTCCTGCTTTTAAAATTTTGTCAGCTAAATCTTCATCAACTGGAATTTCTCCGAACGGTGTTTGCCACGTACCTTTACTCATTATCGCAGACTTTGAAATCCATGCACTATGATTTGCACCAAATAAAATAAAGACATCAACATTTTTTTTTATCTCTTTTATTGCATTAAATACGCTGAATGAAATTTTTCCTGAAAAAACCCATCCCGCATGAGGCACAATTCCAGCATTAATTTTAGAAATTTCATCAAATTTTGTAATGTACGGATCTTTTAACATCTCTTCAATCATATCTTTACATGCATATTCGCTCTCCGGATAAAAACTTCCCGCATAACGCATTGATCTTTTCATCCTGAATTATTGACAAAATCTTTGTCTTTTAAATTTTATATTATTCTATATTATTCGCTCTCTTTTCTCTTTCGTAATTTATCTGCAATCTCAACGCATTAATATCTATAAATCCCCTTGCTTTTTCCGGCTCGTATTTTCCCTTTTCATGCATACTGACCAATTCTTCATTATACAGCGAAAATTCGGACTTCCTTCCGATTACATTAACATTGCCTTTATAAAGTGAAATTCGGACAACCCCACTCACATAATCCTGTGTTGATGTAAAAAATTTTCCCAAAATTTCCATTTCCGGCGAGAACCAGTATCCGCAATAAATTTTTTCAGCATATAAAGGAATAAGCACATCTCTGATTTTCATAACCTCCCTGTCCATCGTCATTCCTTCAAGGTCAATATGAGCAATATGAAGGATTGTAGCTGCCGGACTTTCATAAACCCCTCTTGACTTCATTCCCACATATCTGCTTTCAACCATATCTAATCGTCCTATTCCGTTTTTTCCACCGATTTCGTTTAAATAAGCAAATAAATTTAATACACCGCTTTTTGCTGTTCCATCGCTTAAATTTCTGACTTCAACGGGAATTCCTTTTTCAAAAATGACTTCAATTATTGTCCCGTCATCAGGAGCATTTTTCGGTGAAACAGTCATCTGAAACATTCTTTCTAATGGCTCCTGCATGGGATTTTCAAGAATTCCTGCTTCATAACTTATATGCATTAAATTTTCATCTGTGCTCCACGGATCGCTCTTTGTGGACTTTATAGGAATGTTGTTTTGCTTTGCGTATTCAATTAAGTCGTCTCTTCCATTAAATTTATCCAAAAATTTTTTGTCTTTCCATGGTGCATAAATTTTCATTTCAGGAGCAAGTGTTAAATATGCAAGTTCAAATCTTACCTGGTCATTGCCTTTTCCTGTTGCTCCGTGTGATAAAATTTGCGCATTTTCTTTTCTTGCAATTTCGACCTGCTTTTTTGCAATTAAAGGTCTCGCTAATGCTGTTCCAAGTAAGTATCTTCCTTCGTATTTTGCATTTGCCATTATTGCCTTAAATACAAAATCCTTTACAAATTCCTCTCTGACATCAACCGAATAAAATTTACTTGCTCCGACATTCAGTGCCTTCTCTTTAATTTTATCTTCATCAAAGTCATTTTGTCCGATATTGCAGGTATATGCAATAACTTCATAGTTCTTTTCAACCAGCCATTTTAATATTACTGATGTATCAAGTCCTCCGCTGTATGCCAATACAACCTTTTCTTTTGTCATTTT
>MTER01000196.1 GCA_002083985.1 Candidatus Altarchaeales archaeon A3 | reverse complement strand
TATAATATATGAGTTTGGAAGGGACGAATTTCTAAGGAGATTGAGCAATCCTTTCTGGTTTCAGGGATTTGTATGTGCTATTGGTTTTGACGGGCATTCATCTGGAACGACAACTGTTTCCTACGAGGTGTTAAAGCAGGCGTTAAATGATGAAAATACCGGAATTGTATTTTCGGGAGAAAAAGGAAAGATCTCAAGAAATACTCCCCTCCGAAATACAAAAATTTTCTGAAAAATTTAACATATCGCAGCAAAAAACAGATGAACTCATCAAAGCGAGCAGTCTTTCTGCGAAGGTTGATAACGATTGCTTATAGGATACTTTTAAAATTTATCACCATTCGTTTGTTTTGACAGGTTGTAAGAAAACTAAAATTTTTATACCTCTTATGTGCCATAATAATATATCTACATCCACCTTTAAAAATTGTAAAAATTTGCCTTTTTATATATTGTTACAATAGCAAAGGTTTATTTTTGGCAATTCTCTTACAACCTGTTGAGCGAGGACAGGAAATAGGTGGTTATTCAGCAGGGAATGAATGTAGAAACATTGTATGCGAGAAAGTATTACTGGCTTTCTGAAAATTTAAAAAATTATGATAGCTTTGTTAATGAGCCGCATACAGGTATAAGCTGCGATGTTAGGGTTAAGCCATTGAATATGGTTGCCGAAGAAAGCAGTAATGCAAGAAAATGCAGCGTTGATCTGGCAAAAGAAAAAAGTACAAAATTTTATTTCGGCAAAGAAACAACATTGTTTGAGATGGAAAATTTTAAACTACCTAAACATCATGAAATTTATCTGAATGGTTATGAAAATCTGATGAAGTCGGAGAGGATTGCAAAGGCATTAAATTTGGCTTATGAATCACAGCCAAAAAATTATGGGGACTTAATTTCAATTAAAGGAGTCGGGGCAGGAAACATAAGAGCATTAGTATTGCTGATTGATTTGGTTTATGGTGAAAAGCCATCATGGAAAGATCCGGTAAAGTATTCTTTTGCTCATTGCGGGAAGGACTGTTATCTCTACAAAATAAGCAAAAAATTATTGAACAAATCAATAGAAACTTTAAAAACAGGTCTTGAAAATGCAAAAATAAGTGATAATGAAAAAATTAAGGTATTGAGGCGATTAAAGGAATTTTTATCTGAAGACATTTAGTAGTAGGAACAATTTAATCAACAAAAAAGTAATTATTAAAAAGTAATTATTAAAAAATTGTTGCAAATTATATAAATACAATATGAAAGATTACAAAATTATAAAAATTATATCTCCAAATATCCGGCAAAGTACACCTGTAATAAATCAGTTATTCTCTTTATATTCCAGAGAGGATATTTATCAGGAATTGATAATGAGTTAATTATTTATCTGCGACAATTGGATATTTTGGATTTCAAAAAAAATATTCAGAAATTAGCCAAAATTTCCGATGAGAAAATCTCTATGTTGTTGAATGTTGTATTATTTGATAAAATAGATGAGATAAAGAGTTATGGAATAAAGGGAAAAAAAAGGATATATATTGGATACAATAAAGAAAGGAAAGTAATAAACAGGAAAGCAAAAGAAAAAGGAAGAGGCGTTTATTATTATGCTCAGGATAATACTTTTTCTAAACAAAACAATAAAGTTCCGGAGCAATTTGTTAATAAAATAATTACTGGTGATAGCAAAGATGTCTTAAAACAATTTCCCGATAATTGTATTGACTTAATTTTCACTTCTCCACCATATAATTTTGGACTTGAATATGAAAATCACAAAGATGAAATTAGATGGAGTGATTACTTTAATAAATTGTTTGCTATGTTTGAGGAATGTATCAGAGTATTAAAATATGGAGGTAGAATTATTGTTAATGTTCAGCCATTATTTTCTGACTATATTCCCATACACCACATACTCTCTGATTTTTTTAGGAATAATAAATTAATATGGAGAGGTGAGATTCTGTGGGATAAACATAATTATAACTGTAAATATACTGCATGGGGAAGTTGGAAAAGCCCAAGTAATCCTTATCTGAAGTATACCTGGGAATTTCTTGAAATTTTTTGTAAAGGTGATTTGAAACATCCGGGGAGGAATGAAATGACTGATATAACAGGAGATGAATTTAAGAAATGGGTTTATGCAAAATGGGACATTCCACCCGAGAACAATATGAAAAAATATGAACATCCGGCGATGTTTCCTGAAGCACTTGTAGAGCGCGTATTAAAGCTGTTTAGTTTTAAAGGTGATGTAGTTTTAGATCCGTTTAATGGAGTAGGAACAACTACTGCAGTATCTAAAAAATTCTCAAGAAATTACATCGGTATTGATATTTCCGGCGAATACTGTAAAAAAGCCGAAAACAGAATTAAAAATACAGACGTTATCACAACTTTATTTTAAAAATATGGACAAAAAAATTTCAAAAGATATACAATCACTTATTGAGGCATATGAATTTTTAGTTAAAGGCATTGATACAAAAGCAAAAGAATCAGAAGATCGTGCTTATGGAGGGATAATTAGGGCTGGAAAAGGAATGCTTGTTGAAAGTTTGGCGAAAAGTTTAATTGAGATCTCATGGAAGGAATTAGGAATAAACTCGTCCAGATTATCTCTTGAAAAAGAAACTGTGAAAATTCCAATAAAGAAAGAATATATTAAAAGAGTCAAAAGCCCGGAGGTTAAAAAATTTATAAAAAATCATATTGATGATTTTTATTATCCTTTGCGAACAGATGTTCATGTCCATATTGATGGAAAATTTAAAATTGCTGTAGAATGCAAAGCATATACGGAGAACGCTATGCTGAAAAGAATCCTGGTTGATTTTACATTATTAAAACAGGTTTTTCCAGATATGTTATTTGTCCTGTTTCAATTAGAAAGCCAGCTTGGAGGAGATTATTCTTCTCCCAATTCTATAAAATATGGTAGTCGTTCAACACATACTTTACTTTCATATTTTGACATTGATTTAAATATAATTACTTTGCTTGAAGGTGAAAGAAAAGTTGATGAACCAATCCACAAGCCAACATATTATAAAGCATTAAGAAAAAAGAGTTTATTGGAAGCATTAGAAGTATTTAAAAATCTGTTAAAATAAAAAATTTATTTTGGAAAGATTCCGTTAAATATAGTTTTGCTCACGGCGGGAAGGGAGGTTATCTTTACAAAGTAAGCAGAAAATTATTGGACAATGCAATAGAAACCTTAAAGACAGGTTTTGAAAATGCAAAAATAGGAGATAATGAAAAAATTAAGGCATTGAGGCGATTAAAGGATTTTTACCTGAAGACATTTAAGAGTAGAAACAATTCTCTTTATAACGGATTGCTGTGCCAACATAAAATGTTCATAAAATTATGATTATTATAAAAATATTTGCAGTATTTTTAGAATACTCAAAAATTTACAAATTTTTGATATAGCATAAAAGATACTCCGAATAAGTTAATTGTCCTAAAAAAACACACTTGTGTAAGATGGCTGCCCTATGCAATTAAAAAAGCATAATAACACAGAATGCCCTTTTGAAAGATTAAACAAGTTTAGATGCTATGAGAATTGGTTACAAAATCTATTGATTGCCTCGTCTTTAAACAGTTGTAGAAATCAGCACAGCAATCCGTTATAATCAGCAAAATTTTTAATTTTTGCATTCTCCTTTTTATCTTCGTTCTCTATTAGAAAGTCATCCTTTTTCAACATCTTTATTTTCACTTCAACCCATATATTATACCAGCATATTCTTCCGTTCGAATGTATTATTCTGTGGCGCTGAATTTTTATCGGAAAGGGATTATGGCTTAATGCAGTTCCGGCTGCTCTTATAGAAATTTCCCATTGCTATCGCCAATTTCTTATAAGTTAAAATTTTTCCAACCGAAATTTGTGCCATTAATTTTAATACATAATCATAAAAGTCAAACAAGTATCCATTTGAATATTTTTAAATAAAAAATTAATTAAATAACACTAATTGATTAACTTGATTAAGTAGTGTCCATCCATAAAGTATAAAATTTTGAAAAAATTTTAACTTTTTCAAGGTAAATTTTTGTGTTTTTGACAAAAAATATGAGTTTATG
>MTER01000195.1 GCA_002083985.1 Candidatus Altarchaeales archaeon A3 | reverse complement strand
ACAGCGAAAAATTTTTGAATTTTATCACCTCACTTTGTTCGGAGATTTAAAAATTTCTGAAATTTTTAAATCACCTCGATGTTGCTCGGAGATTTTCAAATCTTCGCGATTTTAAAATAGCATTTTATAAAGGTAAATATACAGCAATGGTTAATCTGCCAAAAAAGTAAAACGCAAAACTTCAGTAATTTAACATAAATATATTTAAATTTATTTTTTACATAAAGTTCATACATAGTTCATACAGGCATTAAAATTTGATGAACTAAAATTTAAAGAAATTTCTTAAATTTTCCTCTGTTATATCGCTGACATCCTGAACACCCAGATTTTTAATTTCTGCGATTTTTTGTACCAAATATTTTATATTAAAGGATTCATTCCTCACTTTTGGAAAAGGTGACAAAAAAGGTGCATCTGTTTCTGTTACAAGATGTTCAACAGGAATTTGAGCAATCATTTTCTGCCTTTCCTTTGAATAATATGCAGATGTCGGAATTGAAATTATGCATCCGAAATCAATTGCTTCCGATGCCTGTTCTATACTTCCTGAAAAACAGTGCAACATTGCCTTATTACCACTTTCTTTTAAAATTTCAATTACATCTTTTTCAGCATTTCTTGAATGAATTATCATCTTCTTATTCAGTTTCTTTGATAATTCAATAAAATTTTTAAAATTTATTCTCTGATTTTCCTTTGCCTTTTCATCTTTGATCCAGTAATAATCCAGTCCAATCTCTCCAAGCCCTATAATTTTATCCTTATGAGTTTCTGCTGTGGCAACAAACTCTTTTATTTTATTTTCATCAAAATTTGTCGGAGAAATTCCAAAGGTCATGAAAAGCTGATTGTTTTCGGAAAATTTATTGTAAAAATTTAATGTTCTATTAATGCCTTCCGCATCAACAGCACAGGTGACAATTCCAATTCCTTCATTAAACGCCCTGTTAACAACATCCCCTCTATCAGAATCAAACTGGTTAAAATCAAGGTGGCAATGAGCATCAAACATTTTATTACAACATAAATATAAAAAAGAAAAAGAAAAAATATAAAAAAGACGATATCCTTTATAAAGGATAACATAAGAAAATGTAGATATATCTACTTAGCCTTAAGGAATGAGAATACCTTTGTCGTGCACTTCGGACAAGTTCCGCTCATTGCCTTCCTGCCGTTCTTCAAGGTTACTTCCTTTGCACCCTTTATATCTACTTTTCCCTTGCACTTTACGCAATACCCCGTTGCTGCTGCCATTTTTACCTTCTTTTAAATTTTTTTAAATTTTATTTATTCTTATCCCTTAATGAAACAGAATACCTTTGTTCCGCACTTCGAACAAGTTCCGCTCATTGCCTTCCTGCCGTTCTTCATTGTTACTTCCTTTGCACCTTTTATTTCTACTTTTCCCTTGCACTTTACGCAATACCCCGTTGCTTTTGCTACTGCCATTTTTTTTAATTTTTTTTATTTTTAAATTATTCGTATAGGTTAATAAATATGTATCTTATCCTTATATTACTTATTAAATATATGATAATTATATCTCCTCATAATAATTATATTATATTATTAAATATGAATTAAATATAAATGAAGATAAATAAATTTAATACAAAAAATTATGCTCCAATTAATTTAATATAATTTATATTTTTGCTTATTTGAAACAGATTGAGCAATTTTTTATTCTTTCGGTTTCTCCAATAATGATGAAAATTTCCTGATTATAACGGATTGCCGTGCTGATTTCTATAACCTTTTAAAGACGATGCAATCAATGACTTTGTAACCAATTCTCATAGCATCTAAACTTGTTTAATCTCTCAAAAGGGCATTCTATGTTTGTTGTTATGCTTTTTTATTGCCTTTGATAGCCATCTTGCACAAGTGTGTTTTTTCAGGACAATTAACTTATTCGGAGTATCTTTTGAACTTGCTCAATATTAAGAGGTAAATCACTTGTAACCGTCAAAAAATCACGAATAACCTCCACTCTTTATTGAGCAGATTCTATCTTTTTATGCCCTAATCATAATTTTATAAATATTTTATGTTGGCACAGCAATCCTTTACAAAGAGAAAAAGTAAGGCATTGAGGCGATTAAAGGAATTTTTGCCTGAAGAAATTAAATAAGATGGAAAATTTAATCACGGTGGAATTAATTACTCATCCTGATGTTTATGAACCAAGCGATGATTCATACCTGCTTGCAGATGTTTTGAAAAATTATGAAAATTTAGAAGGTAAAGATGTGCTTGACATCGGAACAGGAACCGGAATTTTGGCACTCATTGCCGCACAGAAAGGTGCATCTGTTATTGCATCCGATATTAATGACAAAGCAATTGAACTTGCAAAAAAGAATGCTGCGCTGAATGATGTCATTTTCAAAAACGAAGTTTTGAAAATCCACGAACGAAGTGATTGGAAAGTCGTTTTTAGGAAAAGCGATTTATTTGAAAACATTAATGAAAAATTTGATTTAATTGTTTTTAATTCTCCTTACCTTCCAGTGAATGATAAAATTAATGGAGTGATAGAAAGAGCATGGAATGATGAGGGGGCGATAGAAAAATTTTTTGAAGAAGTTGATGCGCACCTAAAAGACGATGGAAAATTTCTCATTCTAATTTCATCGCTTACAAAAATTTCATTGGATAAATATGCTGAAAAATTTGTAATGAATAAAATTGCTTCAGAGAAATTGTTTTTTGAGGAAATTTTTGTGATAGAAGGAAGCATAAAAAAATAAGAATGTCTTTTTTATATTTTTAATCCCTCCACAACCGTCCTTAAATACACAATCTCATCATCATCAAATTTATACTCCTTAATTAACTCTTCTTCCGTTGTATTTTCCTTTTTAAGAAGAATGGAAAACAACAAAATATAGTCCTTTGCCAGCCTCGTAGGAATATGCAAAAACGGAGAAATTTTTTTCCCGATTCCATGCCTTAACGCCTTTTCGCTTTTTGCTCTGCTCATCTTTGAAAGAAACGATGGAAATTTATATCTTATAAACGAAAAATTTACATTATTCTTTGCTGTGCTGATGCCTGCAATATATTCTTTTATATATCTTAAAAATCCCCAATATTGCCTGTTCGTGATTCTGCCGAGAAAAATATCCGCCCTTGAAATGAGATAATAAGCGTTATAAATTTCATCCGGATTTTTATACTCCTCAGGAATATTCTCATCAAACCACAACAGCATATTTCTTGGCTCCTCTTCTATCTCATTATATGCTTTCATCGCATCTGATAAATTTTTTGCCTTAAAAATCCTCTGAAGTCCTTTGAATATGTCAATCGTCACATCTCTTGTTTCAAGGACTAAATCGCTCTCTAAAATTTTCTTTCTCCCAGTTGCCACAACATCAAGGTCAATTATTGCACTCCTTATATTTCCGCTGGCATTTTTTGAAATTTCATCCAGAATTTTTTTATCAACAGCAATTCCTTCGGCAATACAAATTTTTTCAAGGACTTTTGAGACCTGCAGATATGTCGGTTTTCGCATTTCCGCTGATTTGCAAAATTTTGTAACGCCCTGAAATTTTTTGTTTCTGGCATCAGTTGTTGTCAGTATTATGGGGTTTTTTGAAGTCGCAATAAAATTTAAAATTTCCTTAAAATTTATGGTTTCGGCGTTGTCTATAACAATGAGCCGTTTGTTAAACAGTCCTGACATCTGGGCGTACGACTCAAAATGTTCAATGTTTTCTTTATTAACATATAAAATTTCATAATCGTATTCGTTTGCGAGGGCGTTTACCAGAGCAGTTTTTCCGACACCGCTGTCACCGGAAAGCATGAGTGTTGTTTTTACTTTTGTGCTTTTTTTGCCTGCTTCTGATTCTACACTTTTAAGCCATTCGGTTATTTCTTTTGCTGCGGGTTTGTCAGTAATATCATCAGGCCTTTTTGGGGCGTATTTTTCAGGGAACATTTTTAAATTTATTATGTGAATTAGAATATGAACAATAAATTTTTTGTTTTGATAAATGAAATGTTTACGATTTTGGAATATTAAAATTTTTACAAATCTTAAGCGGACTTTTGTTATTTTCAGTGGTGTCCCCAACTCGTTAATTGTTTACTAACGATACGTTGTATCCATTAAAATTTTGATGGCGTAAAAA
>MTER01000194.1 GCA_002083985.1 Candidatus Altarchaeales archaeon A3 | reverse complement strand
GGTTAATTATTTCAGGATGGCTATTTTAAAAATCTCACCTTACCGATGCTCGGATATTTTCAAATTTCTGCGATTTGAAAATGCTTAAAAGAAATTTTAAAATTGAACATTATAAATTTAATTTCAAACATTATGCTCATAAAAATAGTAACTATACAAAAATTACTAAAAACTGCAGGTTTTTAATCTTTAAAAATCTATTGGATTTTTAAATTACCTGTGAAAATTTCAAAAAATACAAAAAACCAAAAAATTTACCAATGATTTTTGGGGTGGTTGAATAGTTACAATTTAATTTCAAATATCCGAAGTTTTACGTTTTACTTTTTTGGCAAATTAAAGCTTACTATATGTTTGCCTTTATAAAATACAAAAAATAAAATACAAAAAAACTAATTTTTAGGCAAGTAAATTTTTCAAAATGCAAAACTTGAGTTCAAACATTATATTCATAAAAATATTGGTAAAAAAACAAATATATAATAACCTCGCTGATGCTTGGATATTTTAAAATCGTATCCCCTCAATAAAATAGGGTAAATTGAGTTTTGTGACTTTACTTTTCAGTGAAAAATGTTAAATTTTTTGTTTTACCATAAAATTTTGAGAGGATACTTAAAATCCTTATGATTTTAAAATTATCCTGATTTTAGTGGGTCAGCACCAAAATATTAGTAATGTTAAAATGGCAACAAATCATAAATTGATAATAGGAAATTGTATGGATATGTCAGAGATATTAGATGAAAGCATCCATCTTGCAGTAACTTCACCGCCATATTTTAATGCCCCTTTTGATTACAAAGGATTATTTAAGAACTATGGGCAATATTTAGGAGTCCTTCGTAAAGTTGCTAAAGAATTATACAGAGTATTATCGAATGGGCGGATTTTTGTCCTTAATATAGATGATATGTTAATAGATGGTGAAAAATTTCCCATCACTGCTGATGCAACAAGGATATTTTTAGATGCTGGTTTTAGATACAGAGACAGAATCATCTGGAAAAAACCTGAAGGTTATTTAAGAATAAGTAGGCGCAGTGGTGTTATTTTACAAAATCCTTATCCTATGTATTTTTATCCGGATAATCTTCTTGAAAGCATAATCATCTTCCAAAAAGGAAAATTTGTGTATAAGTCAATTTCCAACGATATCAGGGAAAAATCAAAAGTGGACACAAAAGAAATTCAGAGTAAAAAATGGTATATGACTTTATGGGACATAAATAATGTTATGCCTAATCAAGTTTTAGAAAAAGATATTGCAGCATTTCCAGAAGAATTGCCCTATAGAGCAATAAAATTATTCTCTTATTCAGGAGAAATTGTTTTAGACCCATTTGCTGGCTCTGGAACAACTATGAAAATGGCCAGACAATTAGAAAGAAACAGTATAGGTATTGAAATCAAAAAATCACTAATTCCAATAATAAAAGAAAAAGTAGGTTTTAATGGACAAAAAACCTTAAACAAAAATGAGGATACTTTTGAATTGATTGAAAGGAAAAAAGGATGGATAAAATGAACGATATATCCGCTAAAATCAAAGGAATAAAATATACTCCTCTTTTGTGCAGAGAATTGAACACTTTTAATTTTGCAGAGTTAGATAAAGCATTATCAAATAATGCAACCTTCATCTTAAAGATTGATGATAGAAACCAAATTGCTTTAAGTTGGTGGGTATCTGCAAAAAGAACAAGATCATATCCTTATGCAAGAGTTTATGATTCATTGTCTTTTGTAGGAAAAAAAGTAACTATAATACCAATCATGAAAGATGAAGGAAAAGACGGTGACAGAGATTTTTTACAATGGGATACAATTTCATTAATGAGCTTGCTTGGTATTTATGTAATAATTGCTTATTATATTGATGCCACCCGAAGCTCAAGATATGACAAAAAGATAACCAATCAGAGGTTTGATATTGATTACATTAAAGGTCAGATAAAGAAACTTCTTTCTTACCAATCAGATGCTTTACATTGGAATTTATCGCAGATAGATATTGTCGCAGAAACAGGTAAAAAAGCGTTAGATTCATATAATAAAATTTCTTGGGATGTTGGTGTAGAGATGCATTCCCAAAAGTCGGCGGAAAAAAGAATAATGTACCTAAAAAAAGGAAAGGATGCTTTTATGAAACTTTCTAGAAACCTTGCAGAAATGGCACAAAAAAGAGAAAGTGTAACTGTACAACCAAAAGAACACCTAAATGGAACAAAAGGAACAATTACAATAACTAATTATCTTGGCGGAAATTATTATTTTACTTCTGATGAAATTGAGTTACACAATAAAGAGATTCATTTAATTGACGTGAAACACACAAAAGAGGATAAATTGCCATCTTTATTGGACATTAAAGATGGTTTGCTAAAAATGATTCTTTTTACAAACTTAGAAGAGGTTAAAATTAATAGTGAGAAGTTTACTCCACTCCCAATACTGAAACTTACAACAGCAAATACATTCAAAATTGATAGAGTAAACAAACCTCGAAAAGAGATGTTAGAAGTTTTGAAAAAAGAGGCAAAAACAAATGGATTTAGTATTTTGATAAATAAAAATTTTATTTAAATATAATATGGTAACTTCTCAATAACTTGTGGGAAATATATAATTTGTTTTGCATTTTTTGTATTTGTTTTTTATAAAATGAGCAGTTACAAAATTTATTTGCCACAACTTATTGAGAAGTTACTATAAACCTTAATAAAACAGACCTTGATAGCAAAGGAAAAGCATTTGAAACTTTTATGGGTAGTTTTTTTCGTGGAGAATTTGGACAATATTTTACACCAAGACCAATTGTAAAATTTATCGTTAGCAGTTTGCCAATAAATAATAATAGCAAGGTTTTAGATACAAGTTGTGGTAGTGGCGGTTTTCTTTTACACGCCTTAGATAAAGTGAGAGAGCAAGCAAATGATTTTTATGATAAGATAAAAGAAGAAAAAGATCACTTCCATCATTGGCACGACTTTGCAGAAAAAAATTTATTCGGAATTGAAATAAACGACAAAATTGCAAGAACTGCCAAAATGAATATGATTATTCACGATGACGGACACACCAATGTGATTGCATCAGACGGACTTTTGAGTGATGCCGAAATGCAGTCCAAATCTGGCAACAAAGAATTTAAGTACAATTCTTTTGATTTTATTATTACAAATCCACCATTTGGTAGTTCTATTAAATTAAACGAAAAAGCTTATTTAAAACTATATGAATTAGGTTCAAAAGATGTAGATTGGTTAGATATAAAATATGAAGTAACAAAAAAGCGAACACCAAGAGATAGTCAAAGTACAGAAATTTTGTTTTTGGAGCAGTGTCATAAGTTTTTAACTGAACATGGGTATTTGGCAATTGTAATTCCTGATGGAATTTTAACTTACAGCAGTTTGCAATATGTGAGAGATAGCATTGAAGAAATGTATCGGATAATTGCAGTAGTTTCAATGCCTCAAACTGCTTTTAGTGCAACTGGTGCGGGGGTTAAAAGTTCAGTTTTGTTTCTGCGAAAACAAAAAGAAAAAACAACGGAGAAAATTTCTAATCAGAAAGTAAAACTGAAAGAACAGTTAAAGAAAGACAGCAAGTTTATTGAAACCCTTGAAAAGTGGGAAAAAGAAAAGAACACAGCAATTAAAAAGCTGGAAGAAGAAGCCAAGCAGAAAAACCAGAAAACCAGTAAAAAAGAAATCAGCGAAATCATAAAAATCTCAAAAATCACAGTTCAGACAACTTTTACCAACAAAGTAAATTTGCTCAAAGAAGAAATGACTGAAAAATATTTTACAGCCAAACAGCAGACACTTGACGACTACCCGATTTTTATGGCAATAGCAGAGGACATCGGCTATGACGCTACCAGAAGAAACACAGGCAACAACGAACTGATTGAAATAGGAAAAGAACTTTCAAGGTTCATTACTCACATTAACAAGACAGAAAAATAAAAATGGAAAACACCAACATCATAATTTACCAAACAGAAGACGGGAACACCAAAATAGAAACCCGTTTGGAAGATGAAACCGTTTGGCTTACACAAGAGCAAATAGCCACCTTGTTTGCAAAAGGCAGAAGCACCATTACGGAGCACATTGCTAATGTGTTTAAAGAAGGAGAATTGGAAGAAAATGTGGTATGTCGGGAATTCCGACACACCACTCAACACGGTGCTATAGAGGGAAAAACACAAGAAAAATCTGTAAAATATTACAACCTTGATGTAATAATTTCTGTTGGCTATCGCGTAAAAAGCTATCAAGGCACCAAGTTTCGACAGTGGGCTACGGCAAGGTTAAGAGAATATATTGTAAAAGGATTTACAATGAATGACGAATTGCTCAAGCAAGCTGGTGGCGGCAATTATTTTGAAGAATTACTTGCCCGCATCCGTGATATTCGTTCTTCCGAAAAAGTTTTTTGGCGTAAGGTGCTGGATATTTATGCTACCAGTATTGATTACGACCCGAAATTAGAAATATCCATACAGTTTTTTCAAACCGTACAAAACAAAATGCACTGGGCTGCACACGGACATACCGCAGCAGAAATTATTTATCAACGGATAGATGCTAAAAAACCCAATCTTGGTTTAACCCACATCAAAGGAAACAAGCCGACAAAGCAAGAAACCGAAATAGCCAAAAACTATCTGAACGCAGATGAATTGAATGTGCTGAACCGAATGGTAACGGCTTATTTAGAGTTGGCAGAATTGCAGGCGCTGAACCGAAAGCCAATGTATATGAAAGATTGGATTAACAGGTTAAACGATTTTATGAGAATGACCTGGAATAATATTTTGCAAAATGCAGGAACTGTGAGCCACCAACAAGCCATAAACAAAGCAAATAAAGAGTATGAAAAATATAAAGAAAAATATAAAAATGATTTGAGCGAAGTTGAAAAACACTTTGTAAAACAAATAGAAACAACTGCAAAAAAATTAAACCCAAAGAGGCAAAAGAAATAATGAGCAATTTTTCCATATCGCCAACACTCAATAAAAACAAAGTTTTTTTACTTCAAAAAAGCGAAGTGGAAAAACGGCTTGACCCTTTATATTATTATGAAAATGTTTTCGGTTTTTTAAAAACCACAAAGTTTCAAATAAAAACTATCAATGTAAATACACTATTTCAGGTTTTGGAGTTGGAAGGGAAGAACAAGATTTAACAGAACAAGGTTATATTCAAATTCGTCCTACAAATTTGAATAATTTAGGGTAACTTCTCAATAACTTGTGGAAAGATGACAAAATTAACTAAATGAGTTGTACCGGTAAAATTCCCAAGCATACAACTTTTTATCTCTGAATTTTCAATTATTTTTATGAAAATTCAAAAAGATTATGTTCT
>MTER01000193.1 GCA_002083985.1 Candidatus Altarchaeales archaeon A3 | reverse complement strand
GAGATATTATCCAATATTCTCTGTGCTTCCTTCTTTCCTTGTGCGACTATTTTAGGTAGTTCTTCAATTAGTGAATCTGGCATTTTAATCTCCTTTGAATACACTCTTTCTTATTTTTTTAATCTTTCTGATTACTTCATCATTAACTTGTGATTTAGTTTTGAGATATGGCTCAATACTATCCTCTTCTTTTAATTTTTGTTGCAGAACTTTTGATTCATTGAATTGTTCAGTAATATTAAAATTTTTTATAGCATCGCGATTGTTTATTTCAGCGTTTTTTAGTTCTGTTTCCGTTTTTTTCAAGTAGCCATAAGAATCTCTATTAAACACCCTAAATGTATTTTCTGTTCTTTGTTGTTTAATTTTGGCCCATGTTTCAGAACTCATTCTTGGCGGAATATGATTCAATCCCAAAATATCCATTCCAAAACCGATGCTAATGAAATCTTTTGCTAATATCTCCTTTGCTTGTTTCATAAATTTGCCTTTATTAGCATTGACAGAATAAAGGAAAGATTCTTCAAGTAAATCATTATCTTTAAGTAATCTGAAGAGGTTTCTTATCCAGCTTGGGTTTGTGTCAACTGCCCGTCCGTCAAAATCTATAATAAATGAAGTAACGTTTTTTGCTTTATAGTTCTTTATTATCTGCTCTAAGAATCCTCTTGGCATTTTTGAAGGTATTACTCCAAGAATACCCTTATGATTTAATGTTTCTACAATTTCGATGTACTTATTGGTTATGTTAGTAAAAGTTTCCAGTAGTTTTTCATCTTTAGGGCCATTTGAACCAATAATCTTTGACATTATTGGTGTTGTAACTATGTCACTGTGTTCATATTGTATATCTGATAGAGCTTCTATTTGTTTATCATTTGGAATTATAAGATCATTATAATCAACAAAACATACGTTTAATCCGGAAGTCATCCCTCGTTTCATCTCTGCATTTATCTTTCGCTCATATCCTTCATCTTTCATACAATTATCCAACTTATTTGAATCAAAGGATTTGTATATCTCGTTTATACTGCTCACTGGATTTAGTTTGTGGCTTGCAGTTATTGGAGTAACTACTTGTTTGCCCCCTATGTTTAAACTAAATCGTTTAAACATCAATTCTTCATCAAAATTGTCAAGTTTTACATTTATTTTCATATTAGCAATCTTTTAAATATTTGATTAGTTTAGAAGTTATATAAAAGGTACTATTTTCTAAATCCCCTATTACTTTTTCAACATCCTTTTTTGTTAGAATATTTCGTTGGTAGAGCCTTTTTAGTAATCCAACCGTTCCCGTCATATTAAATTTTAAAGGTTTGTGATTTATTTTAGATGTGAATAAGTCATCATCAAATATCGTTGAGACGACCTTTTTCATTTTATTGTCATCTGTTACGAAATAGTATTCTTTATTATTCATTTCATACTCAATAAGAGCAACTAAAAAAGAGGATAGTTCACCTTTATGCAAGTAAGGATATCTATCAGATAAGTATTTTATTAAGATAGCAAACAACTCATTATTATTCAAATCAAAAACACTTATTTTTTTATAACATTCTTCGAATTGTTCAGCAAATCCTTCTTTTGTCATATACTTCAATAGAAGTAGCTATTGAATATCGTTCTAAACATTTCTCGATTAGGTTTATACATTCAATTTCTTTTATGCTTGAACTGATTACAGTATTATCAAAAATTTTGGTAGTCATTTTTTCCACTTAATATTATTCTTTTTTAGCAATTCTTCAAAGTCAAAAGAAGATAATCCCGAAATTTCCACAGCTTTTCCAAAACTAACCTTTTCCTTTTTTAACAAAGAGATAGCAATTTCAACACGGTCTTTTTTTAGCTCATCCCATTTAGCTGATTCTCCGATATATTCAGGGTATGAAACATAAACAAATGCTAATATGTCATCATCGGGTAAATCATTTAGAAATTCTTTGAAGTCGGCGATAACTTCTATTAATTCCTTCTTGGGTTTTAGGTGCTGGTATAGCTCAAATCCTTTTTCAGTTAATTTATATTTGCTACCTTCAATTTCAATCACCCCCAATTTTTGAAGGTCTTGGACAATATAATCTAAGGTTTCACTATAGGGGCCAAATAAGTGCGGCTCAAATTCAAGGATGTCCTTGTACTCCTTGAATACATTTGAAATCAGGAAAAGTAATTTCTGAATTTTTATTTTACTCCTTATTGAAGTATTGTATAACGCCCCAAATGCATAAATCACAATTCTTTCTTCATCTTCCAAATCATTAAACAAATTATTCATTATCTCTATCTTTTTTAAAATGAAAATTTCTAAATTATGTAAATAATTTTGATGACAAACAAAAGAAATTTTTAAAGTTATAACAAATTACAATCTACATTACAACTAATTAAATTCTGTTTCTCTTTTATGTCCCCATCTCAATTTCAGATGTTATTCGTTTAAGGCACGCCATTGCCGCCAGTGATGCCAGATAAGATGTTTTCGGATTATCCGGAGAAGGTAAATTTCTCGCAACTGTTAAAATTTCCCCGAAATTTCCCTTAATGCGAATCTCGTGGATGTTTTCGCTTATATTAGGATCTGCAATAATCTTAACCTTTGTTTTTTCAAATCCGATTCCGGCCAGGCTTAAAGTTGCCGCTACATTGATATTTTTTGGAAATTTAACAACTGCTTCATCCGCATTCCCGTCAAACAAAATTTTTTCCTCATCTGATGCAATCCCCAAACTTTTAGGATTTTTTCTAGTTGTAAGTGTGACGCTTTCAATACATCCGAACATCGCCGCCTTAACTCCGTCAATGCCGACAACCGCTCCCGACGGAATGTAAATTTTTAAATTTTTTTCTTTTGCTGTTCGCTTTATTTCTTCAAATAAATTTTTGTCGTTCAATGCCCCGACGCTCATGAGCATTAAATTTTTATCGTGCTTTAAAACCCCAACAGCATATTCTTTTACTGCCTGCTGTGATGCCGCCTCCAATATTAAATTTGTGTTCGCTTCAATAAATTTGTCAAAATTATCAAAAAATTTTATCTGTTTTTTTATTTCGTCTGAAAGTGCATTATATCCGTCTTTATTTGCATCAAAAACACCGATAATTTTGCAGTCAATCTTTCCTTCATAAATTGCTCTTATGATAGTTCTTCCGATATTTCCGCATCCGATAATGCCTAAATTTAACATTTTTAAGTTTATGAATTTATTTTTTATTCAAAATTTAACTTGACTTTGCCAGATTAAATATTAAATTATTATTAAATTATATAAAACGCAATAATAAACTTGGCAAATATAAATTTATTTACAATTGTGAATATAAAAGAATATGTCAAATTTAATTTTATGTGTTATATATTAAATTTCTTGTTCATAATAGACCTGTTGCAAATTAAGAACACCGTCTTAACTTTATTACTTGTTTAAATTATATTTTTCATCTTTTTATAAAGTATGAGATTTACTTATCAGAAAAGCATAACAAAAAACTAAATATTAAATAATCAATAATAATCAACATATTTTTAACAATATATTTGCCGAATGGCTTTTTTACCAACAGAGTTTTAAATGGTCTCAATAAATTTAATAAAATTTATGATATTTTTCCATCCGTTTTCCATTTTATTTTTCTTATATATTGTGACAATAGATGAATTTAAAAATTAAAATTTATTTGAATATATTATAATGGTATGGAGTTGGAATATTGAATGGCGTGACCATACCCAAACAAAAATTTTTTTGATTTTTCAGCCCTTTTCTGCTTCTTATATATTGTCATAATATATAAGCACTTTATTTTTACTAAACGAATGTTTTTATTTCGCCAATTTTCTGCTATTTTAAAGCAATTATTTTTTGCGTTAAGTAAAATAAAAATGTTTAATTAAACGAAAATAATTTATTCGCTAAATTTATTGTTTTAACGAAAGTTTTTGTTTCGCTGATTATTGATTTTTAACGAAAATATTTATTGCGTTAAATATTTATATTTTAGCGAAATTATTTTTTGCGTTTAATTGTTGGTATTTTAACGAAAATCATTTTTGCGCCATTTACATTTAAACTTATCCACTCTCAACAATTTTATCAATTAAACCGTAACTTTACACAATTTAAGTAATCAGTAAAATATTGTAACTATTCAGCCACCCAAAAAATTAAGGGTAAATTTTTTTAAATTTTTTGAAATTTTCACAGGTAATTTAAAAATCCAATAGATTTTTAAAGATTAAAAACCTGCAGTTTTTAGTAATTTTTGTACCATCTAAATAGTGTCCATCCATAAACTCATATTTTTTGTCAATTTGTCAGATAAAATATGACAATTTGCGTGTGAACTCAAAAAAATTTTCAAAATTTTTTACTTTATGGGTGGACACTAAATAGTTACATTTATTTTAGGACTTACGCAAAACAGATACGAATTCTTATCTTTTTAAGTCTCCTTTTACAAGGTGAATTGCGTAAGTCATGTATTTGTAACTATTCAGCCACCCAAAAAATTAAGGGTAAATTTTTTGAGTATTTTTTGAAATTTTCACAGGTAATTTAAAAATCCAATAGATTTTTAAAGATTAAAAACCTGCAGTTTTTAGTAATTTTTGTACCCTTTAAATAGTTACTATTTATTTACTTTAAATCCTCATTAATAACAATGATAAATTAATTAGTGATAAATTTAAGATGTTTATTCAAAAGAAAGATATGCGAACAAAGATATGCTGTTAAAATGGAATGATATACGAACTTCGCATATAACGCCAAAATCAGAGGGATATGCGAACAAGTTCGTATATAACTCGTTATACGAAATCGCATTTGGTGGTAGAAATGATTGTAACCGAAGGAAATAGGTATGTGGCATTTTTCGATATCCTAGGTTTTAGCAATTTGGTAGAAACCGAGGGTTCTAAGGAAGTATTTATTTACACTAGAGGCTTTCTGGATTTAATGATACGATCAAGCATGCCCAAAAGCGTCGTAAATCCAGATATGTCTGTCGATTTGAAACCATCGATCATATCTTACATCAATTTCTCAGATTCTATTGTTTATTACTCTCTAGATGATTCTTATGAAGCGTTCCGCACTATGTTAAAAGTTTGTGCTAACTTTATAAATGTGGTTATATGCGGTCCGACACGTATGATAAGAGGGGCGTTATCCCATGGTGAATTTTACGCCGACCCAGAAAACAATGCTTATGTTGGGAAGGCCTTAATTGACGCATATCAACTTGAAAAGGATCAAGAGTGGCTGGGTGTAAGTTTGCATAGTAGTATAGAAAACACTGCCAATTTTATACGAGCGCAAAAAGAGTTTTCTCATTTAATCGTTCGATCTTTGGTGCCCCTCAAAGGTTCATCCAATAAACCATTCTGTTTGAACTGGATTGATCAAGACGTTATCATTGGGTCATTTAATGTCTTAAAGAGTCTAGATGATTGTCTTAATATAGGCCTTAAATGTCTTAACCCTCTCAAAGACAATCCAAAAGAAACCAAAAAGGAAACTGAGAAATTAAAAAAAAGGATTTCTAACACAAGAAAATTTATAGAGCATTGCCAGAGAATGCAATGACCAATACTGCGACTTCATATAACAGAGCCTAGCTACGGTGCTTCGCACCTTCGCCCAAATTCCTCGCCTATCGGCTCGGAACTTCAGATACGCTCGGGACGTTAGATGAAATCGCTCCGCCTTTTATTATTAGAGTTATTGCAAATTAAAAATTTTAAGAGTGAAAACTAATAAAATTTAAAGGTAAAAAGGTTATTTTGCAACATGTCTATTTATTGATGTGTCCCTTTGTCAACAGCGTATAACACGGGCTATACGGCTTCGCTACGCTACGCTACGCCCAAATCAGCTATCGCCGACTTCGTATAGCCCGATTCCGTTATACGCAATCGGCTTCGGGATAATAAGATATACATACAAATACACTACAATATATACAACTAAAAATTTGATGGTGTAATTAACAAGTGACTGTTGGTGCTCACCCCCTATAAATCGAAAAAAATTAAAAGCAATATTTTAAAAATTCCGCTTAAAAGAAATCTTAAA
>MTER01000192.1 GCA_002083985.1 Candidatus Altarchaeales archaeon A3 | reverse complement strand
TAATTATCAGAAAGTATGAGTTTAGTATCATGGTAAATTTATCAACTTTTGATTAAATTTACTATTTCAAAACTTGTTTTGAAATCTCCGAACAATAGCGAGGTGATACTCATGAATTCACTTCAAAGATGTCATTTCAAAAACGAAGTTTTTGAAATCTCCAAATGAAATGAGGTGAAAAGTTAGTGAATTCACTATATTCAATTTCCCTGAATAGAGCTTTCTTGTTTTTAATCTTAATCCTCTTCTTTTTTGCTTTTCAGGTATTTTTGAATATCGGACAACATGCTCGGCAACACTTCCGAGCAGAAATCTTTTTATTCCGCTTAATCCCTTTGAGCCTATAACTATAACATCATAACCTTTTTCACTTTCCTCAATAATTTCCGTATATGGCTTTCCGATTTTTGCTATTGTATTTATCTTTATATTTTCCTTTTCTGCCGCTTGTTTAAATTCGTTCAAGAGTTTTTCAGCATTATTTGTTTCATTTTCCATTGCATCTGCAATTGTTGCCTGCAGCATAGTTGTTCCGTCTATTCCTATTGGAACTGCTGCATAGGATATATCCCCTACTGTTATTGCTGTAATTTCCCCGTTTTCATCTTTTGCAAGTTCTATTGCATACTTTTCTGCTCTTTTTGCACATTCGCTTCCGTCTATCGCAAACAAAATTTTTTTGAACATTTTAAATTTTTTAATTTAATGTTTTTATAGTATTTTACTTTTATAATATTTTTTATTACTCAATATATTTATAAATATCTACTTTAGATAATGGTTTGTTAATTCTTATCATAATTATAACCCCTTGCCAGAACATTACATTTGCCCTAAAATAATTATCCATTTTTCCAGAGTAACATGCATTTCCTGAGATAATCAAAAACTAGCCATTTAATTCGGATTCAGTTATCAATTTTAGTGATGTTCTGATACCATACCTTCTTTCCGAATCTATATAACTCTGCTTTGATGATGTGCTATTTAGTGCATATTTGATCGCCTCAATATCATCTTTAGGATTTATTGGCGTTTCAGCGTTTTGATATGCTTTTTTAAATCCATTACCTTCATCAAGTAAACAAATTTCAATTTGTTTTTTACTTTTCCAATATTGTGCTAAAATCCAAAAAGATTGAGATGTTGAATGGTGGAAAACATTATCAATTATTTCATGAATTACATAACCTATTGCATTTTCAATATTTTCTTTGAAATCTTGATCTTTTAAAATATTTTTTAGAAAAGATACATATTTGTTTATAGCTATTTCAGCCACATTTTTTTGTTCTTTGTTTTGCAAATTTAAATGAAGTATTGGAATGTATGTAGAATCTTGATTAAAGAGATACTGATCTAACCCTTTAGGGAACTTAATTGATTTCAAATATGATTCAAAATAACGTCCCGATGGTGCAGGATAAATGATATTTAATTTTGGATTCTCGTTCATCTTTTTTGTGATATTTGCCGCTAAAGGCAATATTGATAATGGCGTAACCCACAGTACTTTTTCAAAATTTATATCTTTGGAAAATGTATCAGTATTTAAATTTACAATATTTTTCAATAATTCTTTAATTCTATGGGTGATTTCTTCATTGCCTGTGATTACAATGTTTGTCATATTATATACTTAAATTAATAGACATGTTGCAAAATAACTTTTTCACCTTTAAATTAATTTTAACCTCACTTCGTTCGGATATTTTAAAATCTTTGCGATTTTAAAATCACCTTTAAAATTTTTAATTTGCAACAACTCTAATGATTTTATCTGCATCAGGATAAGTATGCTTACTTATAGCTTCTTCTCTATTTTTTAATATATAAGGTCTTCTTCTATGAATTATTTCAATCATTTTTCTTACATCATCATTCATATTTATAAATTCAACTTTTTTATTTTGCTTTTCAAAACCTTCTTTTACGCTAAATATTTCATCTGCAAAAGAGTGAGTTACTAAAGTAATTTCTTTAAAATCTACGTTTATAACTTTTACATTTTCTTTTGCACTCTGCATTTTTTCTTCAATAGTATTTCTAATATACTGTATTTCATGTCTATATCCCCCTATATCTCTTTTCAAAATCTGAAAAATGCTGACATTTATTTCTTTCATTTTAGTTTATTTTAATTAAAATTTATTTAAAAATTTTCCTCAAATCCTCTGTTGAAATTTTACACTCCGCAAAAGCATCATGCGGATGAATTGATTCAAAACTCTTAACCTTTACATTTATAATTCCGTTTCTTAAATTTCCGTATATTTTATAAAAATTTCTCGCAACCTCCCTAACAGAATCCTCAACAAACAATGGCTTTGCGTGTGCATTTTCAACAACAGATGCTTCTTCAGGTCGTTTTAGCATTTCAAAAATTTCGGAACTAAACGAATTTTCGCACACATTAATCAAATCCTCAAGTTCAACATGCTCGTTTTCAGACACCTCAACAATCAAGGTAATTTCCGCTCTCTGGTTATGTGTTGCCAAAGGCATTACAGATAAAATTTTGTATATTTGTTCTTCATTAAAGAAATTTTTTAATTTTTCAGCAGACCGTTGTTTTATTGTTTCCTGTGCACACGGACAGGCATTTAACCCAAGTACTTTACAGCCGATCTTTTTTCTAATTTCTATGTTGTATTCTTTCTTTGTTATAACACCGGATGCGAGCAATTTATATATCTTTTCAACACTTTTTCCAAATTTATCCCGTTGTGTGCTGAAATCAGCAGTTAAATTTACTTCTGATCTTTCGGCACCATTCTGCGTCTCAATGATCTTCTTTGCAATTTCAACACAAAAGTCCTCACAGTTATTTACCTTTTTATCTATTTTTTCTATGATTTCATCTATACTTTCTATAATCCTTGACATGTGAATTCCTTTCTTGTCCCCTGTCAAATCCACATACGCATCTATGTCTGCATAAAGTGTATTGCCATCCCTTATGATTTGCTTTTTTATTCCTTTGCATCCGACTTTATTCAGCCCCAGCAAAATTTGCGGCCTGGAATTTTGAACATCCAATTTAATATCTTAAAATTTTTAAAATTTATCTTTTATAATTAAATTTATAACTTTATAAATAAAATGAAAATCCCGTTTGTGAAAATGCAGGATACAGGAAATGACTTCATACTGATAAACGAATACGACAAAATTTTAATTCCTGCGGATAAAAAGTCCGACTTTGTTAAGAAAATTTCAGACAGGCATTTTGGAATAGGAAGCGATGGAGTAATATTTATACAAAAACCAGAAAAGGATGCAGATGCAAAATTTCACTTTTTTAATCCAGATGGCAGTATTGCTGAAATGTGCGGAAACGGAATAAGATGTTTTGCACGATATTTTCACAATTTTATTGAAAAGAAAATTTTTATTAAAGCAGATACATTGAAGGGAATATTAAATCTGAAAATTTTAAAGACAAAACCATTTGAGATTGCAGTAAATTTGGGAAAGGTACTGGAATTTAGCGAGATGAATGCCAGGGGCTTTAGCGGATATTATGTTAATGTCGGAAATCCTCATTTTATTACCTCGTGGAGCGATGTGGATTATGTAAATGTGAAGGAGCTGGGAAGGGAAATAAGAAATTCCAATGTGTTTAAGAACGGGGTAAATGCGCATTTTATCCAGCGACTTGGCGATGATGAATTTAGGATAAGAACTTATGAGAGGGGGGTTGAAGATGAAACACTTGCCTGCGGGACGGGAATTTGTGCTGTATCTTATGCTATGTATAAAAAGCACGGAAAGAAGAAATTTTTAATTCATGCGAGTGGCGGGGATTTAAAGGTGGAAATAAATGAAAACAATGCCGGAGAAGAAGAAATTTTTTTGATTGGCGGTGCGGAATATGTTTTTGAAGGGAAGGTGAAATTTAAGGAGTAATTAGAATGTAATGAAATTGTTGAATTACATACATATTGATTGAGTCGCAAATGAATTGAGGGCAGTTTTAATTGAGCAAATACCAATTATACTGATTAAGCGACTTGTATTAAATAACTTTTCAATTTCACTCAATTTCCCATTAATTTTTCCAAAAATTTTACATATTTTATCGCCCCTTACTTAAAAATTAATATTTAATTATTGTCCGCCCATAAAGTAAAAAATTTTGAATTTTTTTTTGAGTTCACACATGGATTACCATATTTTATTTGACAAATTGACAAAAAATATGAGTTTATAGATGGACACTAATTAATGTTGGTAGAGTTATTAAAAATTTACACTTTTTAATATTTGCTCAATAATGGGTGGCAAATCGCTGCATAGTGATTTTTAAAGCAAATTTTGGTACGAATTTTGGGCGATCATTTTATGGCGATTTCTAAAAATCGCATTGCTTTGAACC
This sequence comes from Candidatus Altarchaeales archaeon A3, assembly GCA_002083985.1. Classification (GTDB taxonomy): domain Archaea; phylum Altiarchaeota; class Altiarchaeia; order Altiarchaeales; family Altiarchaeaceae; genus Altiarchaeum. Next base: position 100 of record MTER01000192.1, on the reverse strand, counting down.
CAAGGTAAAAATCTATCATCAAAGTTTTGTGTGGGCAGGTCTAAAAAAATATGTCATAAACCGATGTGCTTCGGCTTACCCTTAAATATTGAGCACATAC
>MTER01000191.1:2691-4935 GCA_002083985.1 Candidatus Altarchaeales archaeon A3 | reverse complement strand
AATTAAAAAAGGCAGGTGCAAGCGAAATTGCTGTTAGTGATGTCCGAATGCTGTTGTAAAAATTTAAGCGATTGAAATGTTCGCAAAAATTATTGCCAAAAGGACTGAAAACGAAAATAAGACAATAGTAACCTTAAAACTTGATAATGGCTTCAGTCATGGATTAAATGTAAAACCGGGACAATTCATGATGATATGGATTCCAGGAATTAATGAAAAACCATTTTCAGTCTCAAAAATTTCAGATGATTACTGCGAAGTTACAATAGCGAAGGTTGGAAATTTTACGGAAAATTTAATAAACAAAGAAATTAATGACGGTGTTGGAATCAGGGGACCTTTTGGCAGCGGATTTAAGATTTCCGAAGAAAAAGAAATTTTAATTGTTGCTGGTGGAGTAGGACTTGCACCGCTTGCCCAGATTCCTGAAATTTACAAAGCTCAAAAATTTACATTTGTAGTTGGTTCAAAAACAAAAAACGAATTATTTTTCATTGAACGACTCAAAGCTAATGAAAATACAAAAATTTTTATTTCAACAGATGACGGAAGTGACGGCTTTAAGGGATTTGTAACCGACTTGACAGAAGAAGTTATAAAAGATACAAATAATAAATTTGATTTGATTATTGCATGTGGAAGAAAAGAAATGCTTAAAAAGGTCTATGAAATTTCAAAAAAGTATGATATTAATTTACAGATTTCAGCAGAAGCATTTATGAAATGCGGAATGGGAATTTGCGGAAGTTGCGCAAAAGGAAAATTTCTGGTTTGCAAAGACGGACCTGTATTTACCGGTGATGATTTGGATTATGTGCTCAATTTTATGTAATCAGGTAAATTTAATTGTTATGAAATGCAAACAATATAAAAATGAAGATTGATAAAAATTTTATTGTGTTTTCCATTGCATTCGGTATGATATTTTTCAGTTTTTCAGCAGTACAATTGTATTTTGTGGTTGAATTTAATAAGACCTCAAATGTCGATGTTGCCTTTACTTCTATGCTTTTAATATATCTGTTTGCGGCAATATTCTCTCCTGTGTCAGCATACATCGTTTCAAAATTTAATCCGAAAAAAGGAATAATAATGTCAGGTATTGTCTATTTGCTTTTTTGCGGAGTTCTCGTTACAAAAAACGAAACGGTAATTTACATTGTTTCCGCATTACTCGGAATTGCATCATCAATTTTATGGACTTCCTGCGGAACATACATACTTTCAATTACTGCTCAGAACTATTACGGGCGGGCGCTGGGGATATTTAACACGGTCTTTTCGCTTATGTGTATTTTAGGTATGCTTTCGCTTGGAACCCTTCTTTCATATTACAACTTTAAAATTTCATATCTGCTAATATTAATTCCCGGAATTGCAGGATTTTTCATGCTGTTCTTAATCAATGACTTAAAAATTTCAAAAGGTCTGAATTTTAAAGAAGGGCTTAAAAATTTCTTTAATCCGAAATTTATGCTATTCCTTCCTTTGTATGTCGCACAGGGATTTTTGTTTTCACTGACGATAGGCATTATTCCGATTGAAATAAAGGACATATTTTCGGAAATTTTTGTCGGAATTTTCGGAATGTTGTTTTATTTAATTCCTTTATTTTCTGCTTACGGTGTGGGAAAAATTTCAGACCGTATCGGAAGGCCTGCTTTGTTCATCACATTCTACATTTTAATAGGAGTAGCAATGCTTATAATGCTCAATAAAGAGAACTTTATTTTCGGAATAGTTGTTTTTGCGATTGCGTTTTCATTCACGAGGGTTTTGCTAATTGCTTATGTCGGGGACTTGTGTAAGGGCAAGAATCTGGAAACAACAAATGCTTTGTTCAATACCGCATTAAATTTAGGAGTTGTGCTTGGATTTTTGATATTTATGTTTATTGAAGATAAAAATTTAATTTACACAATTTCATTTTTCGTTACAATTCTCTCATTGCTGGGATTTGTTGCCGAGAAAAAATTTAAATCGTAAATTTATGCCTTTCGGATATGTAAAAATTTACATGTTCAAATACATTTTTCATTTCTTTATTTTTTGACAAAATTTTAAAAATTTCCAGCATGTATTTTCTTTTCAAAATTAAATTTATATGTTTGTATTTCAATTTATAATCGGAACAAAAAATAACCTCACTAACGTTCGGAGATTTTACAAAATCTCTGCAATTTTGAAAATAACCTCATTTCATTCGGAGATTTTACAAAATCTCTGCAATTTTGAAAATAACCT
>MTER01000191.1:0-2676 GCA_002083985.1 Candidatus Altarchaeales archaeon A3 | reverse complement strand
CTCTGCAATTTTGAAAATAACCTCATTTCATTCGGAGATTTTACAAAATCTCTGCAATTTTGAAAATAACCTCATTTCATTCGGAGATTTTCAAATTTATACAATAAATTGTTAAAATGATTGAAACAGAAGAATTATTAAATATAAAAGAAGCCAGCAATTGGGCCACAGAATATTTGGGAAAAACAGTAACGACTTCAAATATTTCATACCTTATTCAATATGGGAGAATTAAAAAGATAGGAATCAATGGAACGACACAGATATTAAAGCAGGAACTAATTAATTACTACAACTCCTACAAAGAACACCGTGAACTTTTTTGGAAAGACTAGTTAGGCAACGACTTAAATTGGGCATTATCGTTTGACCAATACAGAGAGGCAGAAACAACAAAGCATGTTCACCGGCTTCATCCATACAAAGGTAAATTTATTCCGCAACTTGTAGAGTATTTTCTTGACAATCATACGGACAAATTTAAAAAAGAAATTTATTTTAATAAGGAAGACATAGTTCTTGATCCATTCTCAGGAAGCGGAACAACAATGATTCAGTCCAGTGAACTCGGAATGCATGCAATTGGTATTGATGTTTCTACCTTTAATACTCTGATTGGAAATTGTAAGGTCTCGAAATATGATTTATCTGATGTTCGGACAGAAATTAATAGAATAACAAAGGTACTTAAAGAATTTTTATCTAATTCTCACACACCTGAATTTGAAGAAAAGCTATTGCGATTACTTTACGAGTTCAACGGCAAATATTTTCCGGTTCCCGAATATAAATACAGATTAGAACGAGGAGAGATTGACGAAGTGCAATACGGAGCGGAGAAAGAAAAAGAATTTTTGTCTATTTACTTTGAACTTGTAAAAGAATACCCTATAAAAATCAGTCAAGATAATGCAGATATATTTCTTGATAAATGGTATTTACAGCCCGTTAGGGAAGAAATGGATTTTGTGTTTGGTGAAATTAAAAAAATCAATAATGCAGAAACAAAGAAAATCATCAGTGTAATTTTAAGCAGAACTATTCGTTCCTGTAGAGCAACAACACACGCTGATCTTGCGACATTAGTTGAACCCATAATAGCACCATATTACTGTGCAAAGCACGGAAAAATATGCACGCCGCTTTTTTCAATTATTAAATGGTGGAATACCTACACCAAAGACACCATAAAACGACTTGAAGAGTTTGACAAATTAAGAACTAATACTTTTCAGGTTTGCTTAACCGGGGACAGCAGAACAACGGATATTTTTAAAGAACTTGAAAAGAAAAATCCTGCCTTTGCAGAGTTAGCAACAAAGCAAAAAATCAAAGGAATATTTTCCAGTCCGCCTTATGTCGGTTTGATTGATTACCATGAACAACACGCTTATGCTTATGATTTGTTTGGTTTTGAGCGAAAAGACGATCTTGAAATAGGACCTTTATTTAAGGGGCAGGGTAAAGAAGCAAAACAAAGTTATATTCAGGGAATTAGTGATGTTCTTAATAATTGCAAAAAATATTTGGTAGAGGGCTACAATATATTTTTAGTAGCAAACGACAAATATAACCTATATCCCATCATTGCGGAAAATGCAGAAATGCAAATTGTAAACCAATACAAAAGACCGGTATTAAATCGCACTGAAAAAGACAAATGTGCTTATGCAGAAATCATTTTCCATTTAAAGAAAAAGTAAAATAATTTTGTTAGAACTCAAATATTTTTTAATAAATTAAAAATGGCATTAACACAAGAATATAAGAACCACATTACAGACACTATTAAATCCTGTTTGCGCGGCAAATTTCAAAACTATAAACCAGAAACAGAAAATATGCCTTTCCATTATCGCTTGCTTGGAAAGGACAGGATGGTTTTGTTTTCGTTTATTCAATCATTGAATACAACTTTCGGAATTTCAATTTATGAACCTATTGCACGAGAACTTGCAAAAACAACTTTTAAAGAAGTTTGCACACAATACAAACTTGGAAATATTATTACTCAAGAATCACAAAATGAAATTCAAAAAATAATGAATGATCTTTCTGTTGGTGGAGAGGTAAACAAAACGGACGAAATTGAACGTATCCGAAAGGCATCTCAATCGGGAGCAGAGAACAAATTAAAGTCAGTAAAAGTAGATTTGTTCCTTATTTCACAGAATGACGAAGTATTTATGTTTAACTTGAAAACAGTCAAACCGAACAAAGGTGATTTTATTTCATATAAAAGAAATATGCTTGAATGGTTGGCTGTATTTTTTTATCAAAATCCAACAGCGAAAGCCAACACAATTATTTCAATTCCTTACAATCCCTACGAACCAAAACCTTATGCACGATGGACCATGAAAGGCATGCTTGATTTAAAAAAGGAAGTAATGGTAGCAGAAGAATTTTGGGATTTTCTTTTATGACCTGGCACATATAATGACTTGCTTGATTGCTTTGAAAAAGCAGGAATAGAATTACGGCCCGAGATTGACGAATACTTTACAAAGTTTAAAACTTCGCAGAGTAAAACAGGCAGAGTATATTAGACATGTTGCGAAATAATTTTCAACCTATTGTTACAATAGACTTGTTGCAAATTAAGGATTATAACTTAACTTTATTACTTGTTTAAATTACATTGGCTCTTATTTTAAATTTGTGATAAGTTAAGTT
>MTER01000190.1 GCA_002083985.1 Candidatus Altarchaeales archaeon A3 | reverse complement strand
TTTTTGTGTTGCTTCCTCTCAAAAAGAATACTGTCCTCCTGATCCTTTGTAAGTATAGTGTTGACTTTATTCGGCCTGCTGCTTTTATCATTAACACTTGCTCTATTTTTCCACTTTCTAACCGTCTTACGCGATAAACCATACTTTTTCGCTAAAGCCACAATAGTCTCACCACTATCTTGAATTTCCTTTCTTACCGAAGGCGTTACTCTCGCGTTTTTATGAAAACAGGACTTACCAATTCACCTTGTAAAAGGACTTAAAAAATAAGAATTCGTATCTGCTTTGCGTAAGTCCTAGAAAATTTAAATTCATTTTATACATTGGTTAATATAATACTCTCCAAAATTTAGCAAAGGAGCTAATGTATCGTTAGCAGACATGTAATTAATTCCATAGTGGTTAAATTTTCCATCTTATTTAAATTTCTTCTGGCAAAAATTCCTTCAGTCGTCTCAATGCCTTAATTTTTTCATTATCCCCTATTTTTGCATTTTCAAGCCCCGTCTTTAAAATTTCTATTGACTTGTCTAATAATTTTCTGCTTACCTTGTAAGGATAACCGTCCTTCCCGCCGTGAGCAAAACTATATTTGACGGGGTCTTTCCATGATGGTTTTTCACCATAAACAAGATCGCTCAGCAATGCTAACACCCTTACTGTTCCCGCTCCAACACCTTTAATTGCAATTAAGTCCTCATAGTTTTTCGGCTGGGATTCATAAGCAAAATTTAATGCTTTTGCAATTCTTTCAGAATTCATCAGATTTTCATAGCCAGTTAGATAAATTAAATTTCGTGATGCCTTGGCATTTTAAAATTTTCTAGTTCAAATAATGTTATTTGTTTGCTGGTATTTGCTCAATAATAAGTGGTAAATCACTCGTAACAGTTAAAAAATCACGAATAACCGCCACACTTTATTGAGCACATTTGATCTGATGTGCGGAATGTAGGATATTTCAAAAATAAATTTTTGAAATGACAGCAAAAAATTTTTGAATTTTATGATAACCTCGCAACCTTAAAAATATGAGTCAAATTAATTTGCAACATGTCTAATAGTTAAATTTCTTCCGGGATAAATTCCTTCAGCCGCCTCAATGCCTTAATTTTTGCATTATCCTCTATTTTTGCATTTTCAAGCCCTGTTTTAAAGATTTCTATTTTCAAAATAAATTTTTTATTTTAACAGATTTTTAAAAATTTCTAATGATCTCAATAAACTCTTTTTTCTTAATGCTTTGTAATATTTTGGCTTGTGAATGGGTTCATCAACTTTTCTTTCACCTTCAAGCAAAGTAATTATATTTAAATCAATGTCAAAATATGAAAGTAAAGTATGTGTTGACGGACTACCGTATGTTATAGAATTGGGAGAAGAATAATCACCTCCAAGCTGGCTTTCTAATTGAAACAGAACAAATGACATATCCGGAAAGACCTGTTTGAATAATGTAAAATCAACCAGGATTCTTTTTAGCATAGCGTTCTCTGTATATGCTTTGCATTCTACGGCAATTTTAAATTTTCCATCAACATGGACATGAACATCTGTTCGCAACGGATAATAAAAATCGTTAATATGATTTTTTATAAATTTTTTAACTTCCGGGCTTTTGACCCTTTTAATATACTCTTCCTTTATTGGAATTTTAACAGTTTCTTTTTCAAGAGATAATCCGGATTGGTTTCTTCCTAATTCCTTCCATGCTATTTCAATTAAACTTTTCGCCAAACTTTCGACAAGCATTCCCTTTCCGGCCCTGATTATCCCTCCATAAGCACGATCTTCTGATTCTTTTGCCGTTGTATCAATGCCTTTAACCAACAATTCATAAGCTTCAATAAGAGATTGTATTTCTTTTGAAATTTTTTTGTCCATATTTTTAAAATAAAGTTGCATTAATTTGGATATTTTTGATTCTATTTTCGGCTTTTTTGCAATACTCATCAGAAATATCAATGCCTATATATCTTCTTGAGAATTTTTTAGAGACCACCGTAGTTGTTCCTACTCCATTAAAGGGATCTAAAACTACATCACCTTTAAAACTAAACAGCTTTAATACCCGCTCTACAAGTGCTTCGGGAAACATCGCGGGATGTTCATATTTTTTCATATTGTTCTCGGGCGGAATGTCCCACTTTGCATAAACCCATTTCTTAAATTCATCTCCTATTATATCAACCATTTCATTCCCCCCTGGATGTTTCAAATCACCTTTACAGAAAATTTCAAGAAATTCCCATGTATACTTTAGATAAGGATTACTTGGACTTTTCCAGCTTCCCCAGGCAGTATATTTGCAATTATAATTATGTTTATCCCACAGAATCTCACCTTTCCATATTAATTTATTGTTCCTAAAAAAATCAGAAAGTATGTGATGTATTGGAATATAGTCAGAAAATAATGGCTGAACATTAACGATAATTCTGCCCCCGTATTTTAAGACCCTGATACATTCCTTAAATAGAGCAAACAATTTGTTAAAATAATCATTCCAAACGATTTCATCTTTGTGATTTTCATATTCAAGTCCGAAATTGTATGGGGGAGAGGTAAAAATTAAGTCAATACAATTATCTGGAAATTGTTTTAAAATCAATTCGCTATCACCATTAATTATTTTATTAACAAATTGCTCCGGAACTTTATTGTTTTGTTTAGAGAAAGTATTATCTTGAGCGTAATAATAAACGCCCCTTCCCTTTTCTTTTGCTTTCCTGTTTATTACTTTCCTTTCCTTATTGTATCCGATATATTTCCTCTTTTTCCCTTTTATTCCATAACTCTTTATCTTATCTATATCAAATAATACAACATTCAACAATAGAGAGGTTTTCTCATCGGAAATTTTTTCTGAATATTTTTTTTGAAATCCAAAATATCCAATTGTCGCAGATAAATAATTAACTCATTATCAGTAAATTCCTGATAAATATCCTCTTTGGAATATAAAGAGAATAACTGGTTTATTACAGATGTAATTTGCCCGATATTCGGAGATATAATTTTTATAATTTTGTAATCCTTCATATTGTATTATTGTATTTATATAATTTGCAATAATTTTTTATCGTATAGGAAATTCGTTTTATTCTATTCACACAGAGGCACAAAGGAGAAATTATACTGAAAATCTATGAGATTTTCAATCTTTAAAAATCTATGAGAATACTCTGTGTCTTTGTGTGAGCATTTAATTTAAGTTTATGTAATTATTAAGTTTTCTGTGGTCGTATGAATAACCTAATGGAAATTTTGTGGACAATTATGAAGTGTTTAATAACCTTACCACAAAATTCTTAATAGTTACAAGTTTATGATTTCTTCAAATTTTTCTGATTATAACGGATTGCTGTGATGATTTCTACAACCATTTAAAGACTAGGCAAGCAATAGATTTTGTAATCATCAAGTATCTGAACTTGTTTAATCTCTCAAAAGGGCATTCTATGTTAATGCTTTTTTATTGCTTTTGAGGGCCATTTTGCCATTGTGTTTTTTCAAGACAAGTAGTAACTTCTCAATAACTTGTGAGAATATGACAAAATATATGACCTGTTTTGCACTTTTTGTATTTGTTTTTTATAAAAATGAGCCGTATAAAATTTATTCCTTATTGAGAAGTTACGACAAGTAAGTTATTCAGAGTATCTTTTTATACAGTAATTATAATTTTATGAACATTTTATTGTTAGAACAGCAATCCGTTATAATCAGAAATTTTTTAATTTTTTCTCTTCTCGCAAAAATTCACTTGGAAGCACATCTAAATTATATCTTTTTAAACACCTGTAAATCTTCATCGGATAAAGATCCGGAATCCTATCCCTTAACGATAAATAAATTTCATCCAACGCCTTTTTGTGTTGCTTCCTCTCAAAAAGAATACTGTCCTCCTAATCCTTTGTAAGTACAGTGTTGATTTTATTCAGTCTACTGCTTTTATCATCAACAATTGCTCTATTTTTCCACTTCCTAACCGTCTTACGCGATAACCCATACTTTTTTCGCTAAAGCCACAATAGTCTCACTACTATCTTGAATTTCCTTTCTTACCGAAGGCGTTACTCTCGCGTTTTTATGAAGATTTAAATTCATTTTATACGTTGATTAATA
>MTER01000189.1 GCA_002083985.1 Candidatus Altarchaeales archaeon A3 | reverse complement strand
CTCTTGAATCCAGCCATGTTCTTACTGCAATCGGACTGCCTCCGGAAGAATCACACGGAAGTTTACGAATTTCACTTGGAATTTATAATACACAGGAAGAAATTGATTATACAATAGAAAATTTAAAGAAAATTGTGGGACGACTGAGAAATTTAAGTCCGTTTAAATAAAGAGGGAAATGAAAAAGAAGGTTTTATTTATATGCCTGCACAATTCAGTCCGCTCGCAGATGGCAGAAGGAATACTTAGGAAATTGTATGGAAATATCTACGAGGCATACAGCGCGGGAACCGAACCGTCAGAAGTTAGCCCTTACACAATTAAGGTAATGAATGAAATCGGGATTGACATTTCAAGGCATTATTCAAAAAGCGTAAATGAATTTATAAGGATAGATTTTGATTATGTGGTTACTGTGTGTGATGACGCAAAAGAGATATGTCCTTTATTTTCTGCAGGAAAAAGACATATCCATAAGGGTTTTGAAAATCCTATTTATTTCAAAGGCATGGAAGATGAAATATTAGAAAAATTTAGAGAAGTGAGGGATGAAATTAAGGAATGGATTATTAAAGAATTCGGTAAATTAAGAAATAACACTAAATGAACGAACAAAGAATGAACTCACTACAAATATTAAAAAAATTAGAGGACTTCCACTTATTGCCTTTTTTCGTGATAATAAGCATAATTATCGGGATATTTATCGGAAAAGAACTTGGAATTTCAGAATTTCAATTAACTCCTCCGATTGATGCAATTAAGCAGATAATTTCCGGAAATTTTGCTTTTACAATTCCAAATGCAATATCACTTGGTGTTCCAATAGGTCTTTTCATGATGATATATCCTGCAATGACAAATGTTCGCATTGGCGATATAAAAAAGACATTTAAATCCAAAAAACAGCTGGCAATTGTCATATTTTTCAATTTTGCAATAGCACCTTTTTTCATGCTGCTGCTCGCTAATTTATTTATCACCGAGCCCGAATTTCACACAGGGGTTGTGCTTTACGGTATTGCTCCATGTATAGCTATGGTTATTGTTTTCACTTACCTTGCAAAAGGCAACAGTGCCCTCGCATTAGTTCTGGTGGCTTTTAATTCAATTTTGCAGATGCTCCTGATTCCAGTCTATGCAAAACTTTTAATCGGAAATGTAAATTTCGATGTTCTTATTATCGCAGAAAGCGTTATCCTTTATCTCGGATTACCTTTATTTTTTGGAATTCTGACAAGAAAATACTGCATTAAAAAGTACGGGGAGATAAATTTTGAAAATAAATTTACACCTGTTCTTTCGGCACTTTCAATAATTGGTCTTCTTTTTACATTAATTATTATGTTCTCACTAAAAGGTGATTTAATTGTTAAAACACCTGAAATTATATTGATAATTGCAGTTCCGATAGCGATATTCTTTATAATTATGTTTGCCGTTGTTTATCTTGTTTCGTGGAAATTAAAATTAAACTACGATGACTCTGTTACATGCGCGTTTAATTCAACAGGAAGGGACTTTGAGATAGCGATAGCAATTGCAATAACGGCATTTACCCCTGCTGTTGCCCTTGCAACTGTTGTCGGACCATTAATTGAGGTTCCTGTAATGCTGTTTTTGGTCTGGCTCGCAAAGAATACGAAATCAAAACTTTTTATCAAAAAATAAAAATTTAAGCAATGAAAAATTAAAAATGTACTCAAAAAAAGTAATGGAACACTTTATGAATCCAAGAAATGTCGGAGAAATTGAAAATGCGGACGGCGTTGGACTTGCAGGAAACATGATATGCGGGGATGTTATGCAGATATTTATTAAAGTCAAAAAAATTGCTGACGGCAACAATAACAATAAACATGACCCTAACTATGACTTTATAGAAGACATAAAATTTAAAACAATAGGATGTGCTGCTGCGATTGCAACTTCTTCAATGATAACGGAAATTGCAAGAGGAAAAACCATAGAAGAAGGACTGAAAATAACAAAGGCAGATGTTGCAGAAGCACTTGACGGATTACCTCCGATAAAAATGCACTGCTCAAATTTGGCATCGGATGCACTGGCAGAGGCAATATATGATTATTTTTCAAAAAACACATACGAAATTCCTGAAGGGCTTAAAAACGCACACGAAAAAATAAAAAAGGATAAAGAGTATGCGGAACATTTGGGAGAAAAATAAAAAATAAACCTCAATAAAAATGTCTGTTGCATGGATTTATTTGCTGTTGGCAATACTTTTGGAAGTTGCAGGGACAACTTGTATGAAACTTTCCGATGGATTTACAAAAATTTTGCCTTCGGTCATGATGTTTGTACTTTACGGAGGAAGTTTTGTTGCTTTAACTTATGCGGTTAAAACCATTGATATTGGTCTCGCTTACGCTGTGTGGGCGGCCGTCGGGATTACGCTTATTGCAATTATAGGAATACTTTATTTTAAGGAGCCGGTAACTGCATTGAAGGTTGTGTCTATCGGATTAATTATTGCAGGTGTTGCCGGATTGTATTTAAGCGGAACATATTGAAGTCAGAGATATATAGCACGCAAAATTAAATTTGACATATTCTTTTATATTCACGATAGTAAATAAATTTATATTTGCCAATTTTATTATTGCGTTATTAAGGAAAAATAAAAGTGAATTTTTAAATTTCCTTTTTACCTACATTCCGCACATCCGATCAAATTTTTTTAATTTCCGATTGTTTTTCGCAAAATTTAGACAAAAAATTTGTAAATTTTATCGTTTTTGAGAGTGATGTGCGGAATGTGGGTTTTAAAATTTAATATAAAATTTTATAGTAACTATTCAGCCACCCCTAAAAATTACGAGTAAAATTTTAATTTTTACGCTCACTTCGTTCGTGTATTTCAAAAATTTCATTTTTGAAATTGTATTTTTTTCAAAAATTTCACAGGTAAATTTGACACCCTCTGAATAGTTACATTTTATAAATTATTTAATGTTCCGACAATAAATTTTTAAAACAATAAATTTTAAAACAAATAAATTAAATCATAAAAAATGGCAAGCGAAATAAAAGTAAGGGATATAATGAAAAAGGACTTTGTAAAAATTGAAAAGAATGCATCTCTGATGGATGCGGCAATTAAGATGTATGAAAACCGTATTGGAAGTTTGATAGTTGAACCGAGTGAAAACAGGGAACCGTTTGGAATTATAACTGGAAAAGATATTATTAAGGCGTATGCGGATGATAAAAATTTGAACAAAGTAAAGGTTGGTGAAATTTCATCTTCTCCGCTGGCGATTGTTTCTCCCGGAATGCCTATAAAATATGCCGCAAAATTAATGAAAAAAATAAATTTAAAGCATCTTGCCGTATTCAACGGAATAGATATAGTCGGAGTGATGTCAAATGCGGATATAATTGATGCAATAGCCGCAGAGGAAAAGAAAAAGAGAAGGGCTAAATAAGGACATCTTTAGGAGCAAATAGAAGGTGAATATCGTAGATAAACTCACAGGCAAAATTTCTGAAAAAATAGTTGAAAAAATTGCCGGCGAAGATAACAGAAATATAAGCGATGCATTAATTGAACTGATTATTGAAGTAAAGGCAAATTTTATTAATGAGTCACCTTCTCTTTCCGTTTCTTTTCCAGTTCCGATTGAGGATGAATATCATAAAGTATCAGAGTATAAATTTTTAGGGGAAGAAAATGAGGATTCGGACAGGGATTTCAAAATTGAAGACGGTATAGCAATTTTAAATTTCAGAAAAAAATATAATAAGGGCGACAAAGAGGGCTGTAAAATTTATTTTAAGCTCAAAAATCAGGCATATAAATCCGTTCGGGACAATTCAAATCCCGATAAATTTTTAAATTTTGGAAAATATTGTATTCTTTCCGATGATACGAAAAAATTTATTGAGCAATTTAGAGTGGAGAATAGCAGAGAAATCATATATAAAATTTCAACATGGATTTTTTTAAATTTAAGATACAGCGACATTGACGAAATGAAGAGTGCGGAATGGCTCTTTAAAAATCGCATCGGGAATTGTGTTCATTATTCAACATTGTTCATTGCATTTTGCAGATATTTTGAAATTCCATCCAGATATGTGCTTGGTTTTGTGAAGTATGGGAAATTTTATCCACACACTTGGGCTGAATTTTACGACTGGGAAAATTTTTCCTGGATTCCGATGGATTTATCTTTAAATCAGAAATTTTTTGTTGATGCAACGCACATTCCGATAAGCCGGTTTGGTGAAGGACAAATAAAAAGGTATTTTAAGGAAGTAAATCTTGAAATTCCCAAAAACCATCATCTCACTTCGTTCGGAGATATTCAAAATCTTTGCGATTTTGAATATGATGAGTGTTTTAAAATAGTAAATTTCGGAACGGAAATCGTTGTTAAGGAAGACGCTCATGTGGAAATCAATGTTAAGGGAAAACTGATATAATTCAACAATTAAATTTAAGTTCGCTTCGCTCTCATTTAAAAAACCTATAGATTTTTAAAGATTAAAACATCATAGGTTTCAGTATTTAAAAATGTTTCAAACAAACATTTTAAAAAATTAAAAATCTTGTATATTTTCGGCATAGCTTTCAATATATTTCAAAAATTTCATTTTTGAAATAACCTCACATTGTTCGGATATTTCAAAACAAGTTTTGAAATAACCTCGCATTGTTCGGATATTTCAAAACAAGTTTTGAAATAACCTCACATTGTTCGGATATTTCAAAACAAGTTTTGAAATAGCAAATAAATTTAGCAAATCATAATTTTTAAGCGAATTAAAATGGATGAAATAAAGTCCTGTAATGACGGAATATGTATAAACAAATTTAAGGCAAATGGAATCAAAACGGAAAAATACGGAGTAACTTTAATATGGAATGACGACTTATGTGATTGTGCTGCTGTATGGACAAAAAATTCCATAAAGGCAAATCCAGTAAAATACAATATAGCACAACTAAAGCGGAGACAAAAATTTAAGGCAATAATTGTCAATTCCGGAAATGCAAATGCGTGTGTGAAGGATGGAATTGCAGATGCCAAAGAAATGTGCAAAATTGCAGCGGAAAAATTGAAGATTAATAGTGATGAAATTTTGTGCGAATCAACAGGAATTATCGGAAAACGGATGGATATTGAAAAAATAAGAAAAATTGTGAATGATTTGGACATTAATGAAATTTCTTCCCGAAATGCAAATAAGGCGATAATGACAACGGATACGAAATTTAAGGAAATTTGTTACGAATATAAAGGTATAAAAATAGGTGGGATTTGCAAAGGTGCGGGAATGATTGCCCCGAATATTGCAACGATGCTGTGTTTCTTAACAACAAATGCAAATTTGGGGGAAAATAACAACACAGAAATTTTAAATGAGACCTTAAAGGAAGCAGTTGGCGAATCGTTCAATATGATTTCTGTTGACGGGTGTATGAGCACAAATGACTGCATTATTTTACTTTCCGACGGAACAAAAGACAGCAGCGTTGATGACTTTAAATTTTTGCTTAAATTTTCAACAAAAGAATTAGCAAAAAAGGTTGTGGCGGATGGCGAAGGAGCGACTAAATTTTTAGAAGTTGTCGTTGAAGGTGCAAAGACAGAGAGCAAGGCAAATAAAATTGCACTGACAATAGTGAATTCAAATTTGGTTAAATCCGCATTTTTCGGAGAAAATTTAAACTGGGGAAGAATAATCAGCGCTGCCGGAAGCGTTGCAAAAATAAATTTTGACAATGTTGATTTGAAATTTGAGGATATGGATAGCAAGAATGTTGTTGAAATTTTAAACAAAGGACTTGTTAATAAATTAGATGACTGGAGCATAATGAAAGCAAAAAACATAAGAATTTTGCTCAATTTAAATGAAGGAAATAACAATGCAACGGCGTGGGGGTGCGATTTGACTTATGATTATGTTAAGATAAATGCAGAATATAATTAAAAAGAATGGCTCTTATTTTTGATTCTGTGATGGCCTGAAAAATTTAAAAATTTTTGCAGTAATTTCACGATTTTAAATTTATTTAAAATCTCCGAGTGTTAGCAAAGGTGTTTTTAAATTTTACAAAAATTTAAAATCTCCGAACGAAGTGAGATGATATTAAAGATATGGGCCAAATTTATTTAAATTTAAATACTTTTTAATTTAAATTAATACACAACATATCAAATGTAAAATAAACAGATTGCAATTTAATTTAAATTAACCTAAATATTTAAAAGTAAAAAATGAATATACATAAATCTAAATCTATGCGGAAAGGTACAAAAAGCAATTTCGAAACTATTTTGGTAATTTTTTTGAACTTGCTCAATATTAAGGGATAAATCACTCGTAACCGTCAAAAAATCACGAATAACCTCCACTCTTTATTGAGCATATTCGTTTTTGGGAATACTTGGATGATAGAATAAATCTGACCCTGAAAATACCTCTTTTATCAGAGGTAGTGGCTTCAACCCATAGTACAAATAG
>MTER01000188.1 GCA_002083985.1 Candidatus Altarchaeales archaeon A3 | reverse complement strand
GTAATGAAGTCCTTCATATCTATTACAGGAGGATTTCCTTCAAATTTTGAGGGATCAATTTGTTCAAGTGTCATTCCTTCGCAAATATCCACCAAACTTCTTGCTATGTAATCATTATACCGTGAAAATAACGCTTCTATATTCTGGGCATAAGAAATTTTTTCATTACTCGCGAGGATTATTGAGTCAGCATAATTATAAATTTCATTCAATGCCTCAACGGCATTTTTTGCAGTCAATGAGCCCTCACTTTTTGCAGGAGTAATCAGAACAGCAATTACAGATATTCCCAACTCCTTTAAAATTTTTGCAATTGCCGGACTTAATCCGCTTCCGGTCCCTCCGCCGAGAGATGTCATTAAAAATGCAAACTGGACAGCCATTTCTTTTCCCTTTGCCGTTCGCGTTTCAAGATAATATCTTATTTTTTCCTGTAAATCGGAATACTGTCTTTCTGCATCGTCTTTTGATTTTGTTCTGTCCTGTCCGTATCCGCCAACCAAATAACTTTCCAGATTTTTTGTCGTTCCGTCAATAAATCCCTTATCCTTACTCATCCCAAGCCAGTATTCCTGTTTTATGTGTTTTAAATTTTTCATATCCTTGGCAGTGGAATTTATTGCTATTGGTTTCGCTACCTTAAATATATCCTTGTCATAAAATGCAGAATCAAGTAATCCGCATCCGCCCTGTCCGACACCTATAAATGCATACATTTGAAATTTGTTAAATAGTTAAATTTATTAAATACATATTAAATTTATTTGTATTAAATTTATTTGTATTAAATTTTAAATTTTGTGTTTTTAAATTTAAAAAGAGATAATACCTATCTTTGAAAGTTATGCTGAAAATTGTAAAATTTTGGTGGCAAGAAAAAAACAAATTTAAAGGTGTTTTTAGACATTTTTTAAATATCTTTCAAACTCAGGTATTAACTTATTTTATAATGCTTCATTAATAATTATATGTTACGAATTAATAATTATTAATAAATCCACTTAATATTGAGCATATAAATTTTTAATAATGAAACTGGTCTCATTGTTTTCGGGAGGAAAGGATAGCACAATAGCAACATACAAAGCAATAAAGACAAATCAAGAAGTAATGTTTTTGCTCTCATTTGTTCCGGATAAAGAAAGTTATATGTTTCATTACCCTAATATAAAATTTGCAAAAATTTCTGCAGAAGCGATGAACATTCCGATAATAATGAAGGAATCCAGCAAAGACAAAGAGAAAGAAATAGACGATTTGAAAAGAGAAATAGAAATTTTAAAAGACAAATATGCGATTGATGGTGTTTGTGTAGGTGCGGTATCTTCAAATTACCAATACAGCAGAGTAAATAAAATCTGCGATGAGTTAAATTTAGATGTATTTGCACCATACTGGAAAAAAAGTCATGAGGACTTAATAAGAGAGGCAATAAATTTAAATTTTAAAATTTTAATTGTGGGTGTCTATGCGGACGGATTTGATGAAAGTTGGCTCGGAAGGGAAATAAATTTGAAGGCGTTAGAGGACCTGAAAAAATTAGAGGAAAAATTTCATATAAATATAGGTGGGGAAGGAGGAGAGTATGAAACATTCGTGACGGACTGTCCTTTATTCAAAAAGAGAATAGTGATTGATGAAGCAGAGAAAATCTGGGATAAAACAAGAGGGGAATTGATAATAAAGAAGGTAAGATTGGTGGATAAATTTTAAAATTTTCTCATATTAAATGACAGTTCTCAATGCAAGAAGTGCCTCACATTCGTAAATACCATAGCGATATTATGTTCATTGCACGCATCTATTACTTCCTTATCTCTTATAGAACCACCGGGCTGAATTATTGCAGAAATTCCTCCTTTTGCTGCCTCATCTATTCCATCCCTGAACGGAAAGAAAGCATCTGACGCCAAAACACTATTTATTAATTTGTTTTCATTACTTTGATTCGCCTTCATTATACCAATCTTAACAGCATCAACCCTGCTTGTCTGTCCCGAACCAATTCCAACCGTAAAAGTGCTTGTCCCATTACTTTTTGCCAAAACAATGGCATTAGACCTGACATGCTTAACAATCTTATCTGCAAAGAACATTGCTCTGTAATCTTCATCAGTTGGTTTTTTGTTTGTCACAACAGGTAAATTTTTCAGTTCATCGAGGGTCAGATGTTTTTTATCTTCATCCTGAATCACAAATCCACCCGAAAATTTTCTTATGTCATATTCGTTTAAATTTAAATCGCTTACATCTTTCTTTAATATTCTTAAATTTTTCTTTTTTTGCAGTATTTCCAGGGCATTGTCATCATAATCCTTTGCAATTATACATTCAAAGAAAATTTTACCCAATTCAGTGGCAATATTTTCGGTAACCTTTCCATTAAATCCGAATATTCCTCCAAAAGCCGACTTTGAATCACATCCATAAGCATATTTAAAGGCATCATCCGGATGTTCTCCGGTTGCGGCACCGCAGGGAATTGCATGCTTGACTATACAACAGCACGGTTCTTCAAATTCGCCAACAACCTTTAATGCAAGATTTAAGTCCAGAATATTATTGAAAGAAAGTTTTTTACCTTCATAAACAATTGAATCAAGCAGAAAATTTTTAACAATATTATTTGTTTTATAAACAGATGCGTTCTGATGAGGATTTTCTCCGTATCTCATATCACAAAATTTTTCCCCGGATATAAAAAATTTATCCCTAAATCCGTTTTCAAATTTCCCTGAAAAGTAATTGTGAATGGCAATATCATAATCGGACACATAAGCATAAGCTTTAACGCATAATGTTTCCCTTGTAGGCAGGGAAATTTCTTTGTTTGGATTGTTTTTAATTTCCTCTGCAATTATATTATAATCCTTCGGGTCAATAACAACTGCAACATTTTTATAATTTTTTGCCGCTGCACGAATTAACGAAACGCCTCCAATGTCAATATTTTCAATTGCTTCGTCCAGGGAATGTTCTTTGCTTATAGTATTTTTAAACGGATATAAATTTACAACAACCAAATCAATTGGCAGGATATTGTGCTTTTTTATTTCAGATATATGTTTTTCATTATTTTTATCTGCGAGCAATCCCCCAAATATTGCGGGATGTAATGTCTTAACCCTCCCATCAAGAATTTCAGGAAATTTTGTTAGGTCTGAAATTTCTTCAACACATACCTCGTTTTCTGCCAGCAACTTTGCTGTTCCGGATGTTGAAATTATTCTATATCCTGCATCTCTGAGACCTTTGGCAAAATTTACTATATTTCGCTTATCATAAACGGTTATAAGGGCTGTTTTTGTATTCATTTTATAAAATATTTAAAAATTTTTATTTGAAAAGAGTTGAAAAAGCACTTTGAATATCTGTTTGTTTAACAAGTTTTGAAATTTTATCTTCAATAGCTGGGTTATTATCAGACGGAAGTATATTGGACACTTTCTCCAGCGATGGCTTAAAAAAAACTAAATGGAAATCTCCTATATTGTTTTCTTTTATTTTTACAGTCATATTGTATAGAAGAACACTGCTCGTTTTATGTCTTTGCTGCGCGATGATATCTATTGACGGTGTTTTGTTAGCCTTTATTGTTGTTATTATTTTATTTATTTTTGAATCAGTATCTGACTTATCTAAATCAAGCATCAAAAGTGGTATTATGTTCACTCTAAAACAAAATACCATGCTTCTGGAAAACAAAAGAACTGCTTTATCGGATTTTACAAGGATGTCATAAGGGCTCGTTTTTTCGATAAAACGGTTAATTTCTTTTGTTTCTGCATCTTTAACATTTTTCAGTTTGTTGCACGTATTTTGATCGAAAACTGATATTTTTTCATTTTTTATAACCTCATCATATAATTTCTTAAGAAATATGCTGTCATTTTTACCTTCACAAAATATCATCTTCTTCATTTTAAATTCCTCTCAGATCAAGTAAAAGTTCGCCTTTAGTATTTTTGGCTTCTTCATAATTTAACCATTCCGACAAGTTTTGATCGCCTATTTTGTCCATTCTTAATACTAATAATTCCTTTTCCAAATATTCCCTATATTCTTTTGAGAATATATCTACATCAAGAAATATATCAATGATATCTATGCTGTGGGTTGATATAAAAAATTGTATATTTGTATTTCTTGAAAACTCAATAATAAATTTCACAAGTTCCTTAATATATCCGGGATGCATGTGCATTTCCGGTTCATCTAATAAAACGATTTTATTTTTTATATTTGGTGAAGATAGATGCCATAACAAGCCGGTAATCACCTTAAAACCGTCGCCTAAAAACTCAAAGGGAATATAAGTTAATTTTTCATCTTTATCTTTAAATGTAACATAGTCAAAATCCAATCTTTCTAAATTTTCAATCAAATTATACTCTTTTATAAGAGATTCTATATTCCTGATTTTCCGTTTCATTTTTGCATCTTTTTCTTCCGATTCAAATTTTACATCTAGTAAATTTTTTATTAAAACCGCATCTTTTCCTTCCGAAATTTTAAAGAGCTGTCCAAAAATCAACATCTCAAATATCTCAGGTATTATGGATGACAAAACCATTTCTTTATCCAGCGACTTATTTGTCACCCAAGTTTTACTTTTAGATATTTGTTCTAAAATCCCGGGCAACATAGAGCGTAAAATGCGCGAAATCCGTGAATATTCTGAAAATGGCAGATAGCATCTTACAATTTTATCTTTGTCGTCTTTTAAGAGAGACACACTCTTTTTTGACAAGATATTTATTATCTCGGGAGTTATCGCTTCGTCTATTTTGTTTTCAGATTTGTGTTTGATTTCTTCTATATCTATGGTGTTTTCAGGAAGGTTAATACGGGTAAAAAATTTGCTTAATGCTCTAATAAATGCTTCACTAATATCTTTCCTGAATTGGTAAATCACTTCGCTTTTGTCCGGTTTTGATATCCTTAATTTCTTTTTGTTTTTGTTCATCTCTACCACAATTTCCGAATATTCTGCCCCGGTATAAATTATATCCGAAAGATGTTTATCATACATTTGCAATATGTTCTCATGATCAAACAACAAATTAATTGCTTCTAGAACGCTGGTTTTGCCAGTATTGTTCCTGCCAACAATCAAATTTATCTTTTTCGGACGAAATTCTATTGATGATATTCCTTTAAAGTTATCTATTTTTATTTTGTTGATTTGCATTTCCCTAATTTTAATGTTTTTGTGCCCTTTTAGAATTCTATCTTTTTATTTTCTCAAAAATTTTTTTGATTTTTATTTTCTTGTTTCAGGTATGTGTGCTTCGTTGTTTTTATCCGCAAGTAATCCGCCGAATATTACAGGATGTAATGTCTTAACCCTCCCATCAAGAATTTCAGGAAATTTTGTTATGTCTGAAATTTCTTCAACACATATATTGTTTTCTGCCAGCAACTTTGCTGTTCCGGATGTTGAAATTATTCTATATCCTGCATCTCTGAGACATTTGGCAAAATTTACTATATTTCGCTTATCATAAACGGTTATAAGGGCTGTTTTTGTATT
>MTER01000187.1 GCA_002083985.1 Candidatus Altarchaeales archaeon A3 | reverse complement strand
CTTTATGGCATTCGTCAACAACAATGCTTCATCAGGGTGGTGATGGGGATTGGAGCATAGGAAGTGGAATAAAGTGGTGGATGGATGGATTGGAGTGGTTTAATAAGAATACAGATAAACAGGATATTGTTTTAACCTGGTGGGATTATGGACACTGGATCACCCCGATAGCAGAAAGACCTGTATTGATTGACAATTTACAGGCAATTTCCTGGCAATTACAGGAAGTAGCAAGATTTTTTACAGTATATCAGACAGAAGACGAAGCGATGAAATTAGTAAAAGAGTATCCAAATGTAAAGTATGTTGTTATTGACTATACATTAATTGGAAAGAATCAGGCACTGCGGTTTATTGCACAGGGGGACTTATCAAAACAAGAGGATAAAGAGTATGAAGAATGGCTTAATAATCCTGAAAATCCGAATAGAAATGCATTAGGTGTATGCAGTTTTGGTGGAAAGGCTGACACTATTGAAAAAAGCAGCGCTGGAGGTAATGAAGAGGTTAGCAAATTGTACTTTTATTGCAGTTATCCTCCAAACAAAACGCAACGAATTGATTATCTCGGAAGAGTAGAATTTGATATTGCAAAGCGAAGCATAGATATAAATGCGCCTGATAAATCACAGATATATGTTAAAAAAATAAGCGTTTGGGGATTAACAGGTGACGAAAGACCTGGAGGTAGTTCTATTCCGACTGAAGAAATGTCTTTGGATGACTGGAAGAAAAAACATAATGGTTCATTACTCGGAATTCAGTCATTTGGCGATGTAATTTCGTGTGTTATGCGGGATGATACTTCCGGCACAGTTTGTGGATTACCTATGTTCAGAGAATTCGTTTATGCCCCTAATGAATTTCAGAATCACATGTTCACAAAGTTATATCTGGGAGAGCATGCTGATAGTTATACTCAACAGGGATTATGTAATGCCTACTGGTGTAAAAATCCTTCGGAACGACTGAAGAACTGGAAACTTATATGGGATAATAACTATGGATTTATAAGAATATGGAAATTAGCGATGCATTGCGATAGCGATCAGGACTGCGATACGACAAGTCAATATTGTGACGAAACAAAACATTGTGTAGATAAAAAGAAAGAAAATGAAACATGCATAAATAACACGGAATGTACAAACGGAATATGTGAAAATAAGGTCTGCAGAAAAGAACATTTAAAGAAGGATGGATTGCAATGTATGCTCAGTTCAGAGTGTTTAAGTAACAACTGCCTTAATAATGTGTGTGTAAAGACATCTTGTCTTGAAAAATATAATGTGAGTGAAGATACAATAGCGTTTTATCATTCGGATACATGCCCGCACTGTGTGAAGATGAAGCCATGGGTGCATGAGCTGGAAAATAAAGGGTATAAATTTTTATGGGTTAATGCGGCAGATGCCGAGAAAATGAAAATAGCCCAAGAATGTCTTCCGGATGTGCTAAACTTTAATGAAGGAATTCCACAATTCGGATGTCCGTCAAATAAAAAATTAAAGATAGGAGAATTTATGAGTATTGAAGAGATGCAAAAATTTGCTGATGAATGCAGGGATGCAGCAAAAAAGAAATAAAATTTCAGAGGGTACAAAAATTACTAAAAACTGCGGGTTTTTAATCTTTAAAAATCTATTGGATTTTAAAATTACCTATGAAAATTTCAAAAAATACAAAAAAATCAAAAATTTATCTATGATTTTTTTAGGTGGCCGAATAGTTACTAAAATTCAATTTAATGCCTGATTTGAATGAAATTTTCCAACATCATTTTATACCTTTACAATTTAAGAAGTTCAAAAGGAATTGACTTAACGCTTGAAAGAATAAAAGATGCGTTATCTGCTGCCGGCAATCCGCATGAAAAATTTAAAAGTATTCACATTGCCGGAACAAAAGGAAAGGGAAGTATAAGCACGATGCTCGCATCAATATTAAAAGAAAGCGGTTACAATGTCGGTCTATATACTTCTCCCCACTTAACTGATTTCAGGGAGCGGATTCAGATAAATGGCAGAAAGATTTTAAAAAAAGAGGTATGCGAAATTTTTAACGAAAATAAAGAGATAATAGAAAAATTTAACCTGACATTTTTTGAGACAGTAACTTTGATGGCATTTCTGTATTTTGAAAAAAAGAAAATTGAAATTGCTATCATTGAGGTCGGAATGGGTGGGAGATACGATGCAACGAATATTATAAATCCAGTCATTTCAGTAATATCCAACATTTCAATTGACCATCAGGAATTTTTGGGAAATGACGAAATTTCAATCGCAAAGGAAAAGGCAGGAATAATAAAAAACAATATTCCGTTAATTACATGTGTTTCTCAGGATAAAATTTTAAATTTATATGCTGCAATCTGCAAACAAAAAAATTCTGAATTAATATCTGTAAAATTTTTTCCAAAAGGAATGTCCAAAGACCTGAAATTTCAGAAATTTTTCTATAAAAACAAAACATACATTATTCCTTTATTAGGGGGACACCAGATTAAAAACGCCGTCTGTGTAATAGAGGCGATTTCTATGCTTCGCTCGGAAAGAATAATGGAAATTTCGGATAATGCCATCAAAAATGGCTTAAAGAAGGTTAAAATTGAAGGGCGGCTTGAAGTGTTTAATAAGCATCCGTTAATTATTATTGATGTTGCTCACAATAGGGCAAGTTTTGAAGCGTTGTTTAATACAATGTTAAAAATCAAAAATACAGGAAATTTTGAACACATAATTTTAATTGCAGGAATTTTAAAATACAAGAATATGTGGGAAATTTTCAATGTCTTTTTAAAATTTTCGGACTTGATAAGCACAATAATCCTGACAAAGCCGGATTATGAATTGGCAACAGAGCCGGAAGATATGAAAAAATTTTTAGATGCAGATAAATTTAAAAATGTGCTTTGCACAGGTAATGTGAAAGAGGCAATTGATTTGGCAATGAACTTAAATAAAAAAACAAATAATGCAAACGCGATTGTTATTGCAGGTTCATTTTTTACCGCTGCAGAAGGAAAGAAAATTTTAGATTAAATTTTTAAATTTCACCTCGATGTTGCTCAGAGATTTAAAAAACGAAGTTTTTTAAATAACTTAACTGCACCATTCATACCTGTATAACACTCTGTAAGTCAGAGTTGCATTGCCATTTAGAACTTGCTCAATATTAAGTAGTAAATCACTCGTAACCGTCAAAAAATCACGAGTGACCTCACTCTTTATTGAGCATATTTTGATAATAAATTAACGAAATTTTAAAATAAAAGTTAAATTTTATTTTGTTTCACTTTTCTTTTTTGTCTCGCAGTTAAAACAACCATACTCCATGCACTTGCTATTCTTTCTAAATAATTTGAAAAGGTAAGCGAATCAGAAAGGACAAGATATCTGTTTTTTCCTGATTTTGCCTGCTCTCTTTCTCTCTTTAATAATCCAAAACTGACCATCTTCGGGATTATCTCGTTTTCAAGTGTTGAACGGGAATAATTATTGTTTTTTAAAAATAACGATATTTCTTCCTTTCCTGTCTTTTCGTATTCAAGAACAAAATTTATAAATTTTGCGGCAATTTCATTATACTTCGGCTGATAAATTTTCGGAAAAATAAAACCAGTTACATCCTCAACTCCCCAGATTATGTTTTTATCAAGTCCTCCTTTATCACTTATAAATTTTCCGTCGTGTCTCGGAACATATAATGACTCCTTTGATTTAATTCCCTTACTTGATGGATATTTTGGTAACAGATTTGACATTTTAAATTTTTGAATTTGTTTAAAATTTATTTCGTTTTGTTTTCCAAAAATTTTATCATGTCAAGCCTGCACAGCGGATCTTCAAAATTTGCCAGTTTCCTTATTCCCTCAACTGTTGAAATCATTCCGTCATTTGCCTGTGCGAATATCGTATTTATTTCTGCCCTTTCCGTAAGTGTTGTATTTATACTTTTCTCAACGAGATCACTTATAAATTTTAACTTGTCCGCTCCGTAATATGGAGGAGCATTATAAACTGTTTCGTTCGGAGTTACTCTGTGCCATATTACATAAGGAGCAACCGCTTTTAAATCGGCAATCGTTGCCTCATTACTACCCCTTAAAAAGGCGATTGCCTTTGTAAAATCTCTGATATCAAATAATGCTCTTACCGATAATCCCTCATCAACCTGCCAGGATACAATATTTAAATTTCCATAATATTTTGATTTTGTGTGCCTTGTGCATAGTCCTTTACTTGGCTTTGACGAAGGCGTTAATTGTGTTTTGTCGTGATTTGGAGCCCTTTCAAGTAGTACGAAATCTCTTATTAATGAAGCAGTGCATACCTGAAGTATAGGTGGAAATCTGACATTATCAACCATTAAAGGCAATGAATTAAATTCTTCACCGCTTAATGTCGGAACACCCTCTACCAGTCCCTCAATATCGGACGGTCTGGAAAGCAAATCAAGAAGATACTTAAATGGCGGCTGGTACACGGGAACACAAAGAGAGATTCTGTCAAGCAATGCCTCATCTAACGGATATGTGCTTTTAAATTCCGGATTCATGGTGGCAAACATTCTGCAGTCCTCTGTTTTAAGCGTTTGTCCGGAGTATGAAATTTGCTTTGCCCTTAAAATATCGTGAAATAAATTTTGCTTTCCCGGAGGAAACCTGTTAATTTCATCTATAACCTTCCACCTGCCTTTTGCCCAGTTTGTCCATATAACTTTTATACCCTCTCCATTCTCGTATTTACTCATCCACTGTCTCGGGTCTATAAAACCAATCATCTTTTCTTCGGTCTGCTCGGGATGACCTGCTATCATTGTGCTTACCATATTGCTGTAAGGAACATTACGGAGCCGGCTCCCTATGACATTTATAAGTGTTGTTTTGTTTGCTCCCATTCCTCCGTAAAGAAGAAGCATCCTATTGTGCAGGCAGGAATTTGCTATTGTAAATATCAGCTGTCCGTTTGTTTTAAAATTTTCAACGCTAAAATCATCATCTCCAAGATGGATTTTTGTCTCCTTTAATGCATTTATAATTTTATAAATTTTTCCGAGTGTTGTGTCCATGATAAAAAATGTTAAAATTTAAGGTAAGGTTAACTTGAGAATGTCAAATTAAAGGTGAGTTAAAGTGTACAAAATTTTACCTTAAATCACGGCTAATCTGACAAACTCAGGTTAAATAATGCAGGTTAAATAATGTTACTTGTAATTACTATATTTTCTTACTTCGCAATATCCTGCTGATAACATCTAACACATCTTCAAGATTTCTTACATTTGATTCTTTTACTTCGCCGTGAATATGATAATTGTGAGGAAATGTTTTTATATTTTTCCGGTGTGGCTGTTTATCCTAGCGTATTAACAGGTTGGAATCTTTGTCTTGCCACTGAAAAGAATACTTTCGTTCCTTACCTTCAAAAACATATTCCTTAACAAAAAGCAGAGAACTATCAATAAAAGTTACAATCAAAATAATCTCCATTGAATCATCAAATATCCTAAATTTTTGATTGCGTAAAAATAGGTGACTTTTTTTCGCAATACATAAATTTAAGATTTCTTTTAAGGGGAATTTTTAAAATATTGCTTTTAATTTTTTTCGATTTATAGGTGGTGAGCACCAACAGTCACCTGTTAATTACACCATCAAAAATTTAAGAGTGTTCTATATTTATTTTTCATTATTGGAATTTTTATTTCCTGCTTTTATAAAGTCCCTGACCTGCTCCAAAAATATTTCGGATACTCCTATCACTTTTACTAATGTTAAAATTTCTTTTTCATCAATTTCATGATATTCGTGAGCAATAAGATTACGATAATAAACAAGGGTAACCATCTTATCCCTGACATCCTTATCAATAACATTTTCTCTGTAAAGATACTCAAACAGGTCCCTATATGAATGAGGTATTCCAAATTTACACGCACTTATAATCTCATTAGCAAGATCAATACATCTGTTCATGATTGAGAATGTCAGCATAGAGACCGCATAAAATCTCTCTTTACCGGTTAAATCCTCTTCTTCTTTTACATTCATTTCCTTCAAGTCATT
>MTER01000186.1 GCA_002083985.1 Candidatus Altarchaeales archaeon A3 | reverse complement strand
TATTCGGATTTGTGTATTTACTATTAGCATTTGTGCTCGGGGAATTTTTTCTCTGGTATTCTACAAAAAAAGAATATGGAAGAGATCCAAAGGCATCCGCTTTAATTGACAGGTATCATTTTGGAATTGATTTAAAGGGAAACAGGAAGGGGAAGGTAATTATGGACTGATTCCCCCATATTCATCTATGAAAATATAGGATTTTTAATAATAAATAAATATAAAAAATAAAATTTAAAAAAAAGTAAAATGCAAACATTTGGGGCAGTGGGCGTAGTGGTGTTTATGTTTGGAGTATTGTTAGGAATATTGGAATTATTTTTAAAACAAGAAATTTCCAACATGACGCTTTTTATAATGTTGAATGGAATCTTTCAAATGATTTTATTTGGAAATTATTTAAAAAATTAAGATGGAAAGAAAACTTGCCTCAATACAAAAGATTGAGGAAATAAGACCAATTATAGGAGCTGATAGAATAGAAATGGCGAGGGTGTTAGGGTGGCAGTGCGTGGTTAAAAAAGACGATTACCGAGTAGGTGATTGGGTAATTTATGTAGAAATTGACGCATTAATACCGAGGGCACAGTATTCAGAATTTCTTTTTAAAGCCGCCAGTAAAAAGATTTACAAATTAAAAACGCAGAAATTTAAGGGACAAATTAGCCAGGGGCTGATTATCCCATTGTCATCTTTGAATATTAGACATGAGCTGATTATCCCTTTGTCATATTGGAAAGATTTTTCTATGTTGAATATTGGTGATGATGTGTCTATTTTTTTAGAGATAACTAAATATGAACCAGCTGTACCAGTAACAAGAGGTTGGAAAGTAAGAAGTTTATTTCCCAAATACTTCCCAAAAACAAATGAGTTAAGAATTCAATCATTTCCAGATCTGTTAAAAGAAGTTGAAGGTAAAGAAGTTTATATCTCTACCAAATTGGATGGGACAAGTATGACTGCATACCTGTTTGATGGTCATTTTGGTGTTTGTAGTAGGAATTTGGAATTAGAAGAAAATCCTGATAATCCAATGTGGAAAATAACACAGGAATTAAATTTAAAGGAGAAACTGCTAACCGCAGGAATGGAATATGCAATTCAGGGAGAACTTGTAGGACCTGGTGTGGCAAAAAACCCTTTAAATCTTAAAAAACTTGAATGGTTTATTTTCAATGTTTTTGATATTAAAGGGTACAAGTATTTAGATTTCCTTGATTTTAGGAAATTTTGTTTTATGGGATTAACAACCGTCCCTATTGAGGGAGTTACAGTGGCGAAAAATTGGAGTATTGAACAATTGCTTGAAAGAGCAAAGGGATTATACATCGGGACAAATAATCAAAAAGAAGGTGTTGTCATAAGACCTTTGAAAGAGTCACAAGTTGAAACTCTTGGGAATAGATTAAGTTTCAAAGTAATAAACAATGACATTTTGCTTAAAGGAAGTGATTAAATTAAAGATACTCCTTTAAGTAGATATTTCGGATAATATAATTTCAAATAAATATAAATAAATTTAAAATGACAAAAGAAACAGAAAAACTAAACGAGAGGGTGAAAAAATTAGAGTTGGCATTAGATAAAAATGAAAAGGACTGGGCGTATGTCTTTTCAGAAATAAAAGATATTAAAAAAGATATTTCGGATATTAAAAATAGCATAGGTGAATCTGGAGGTGCAAGTGGAGGATACGGAACATCCGATGAAAACGATCCTGAAAATATAGCGGGATAAATATTTTTATACATTAAAAGTAAATTTTGAGAAAATGGAAGTCACAGGTAGGATATCTCATATCCAAGAAAAAACGTCACAAAAATATGGAGTGAGTAAATCTTTTTATATATTAAAAATTGAAGGTAAAGAAATTTATGCATTTAGACCCGTAAATGTTCAGGAAGGTGATTATGTGAATGCTGAATATAGTGTAAATGGGAAATATAAAAATTTAGTATGCATTAAGAAGGTTGAACAAAAGATTTATATACCTGAGACAAAATCGGAATTAGATGAATGGAGAAAGAATATTAAAAAAGCACTGAAATAAAATGGAAAGAGTTGAATTATATGTTTTGGGAGGAATTGAAGTACTTATATGGGGAGGGGTAGGGGGACTTGAATCACATACATCAGGGGAATTTAAATGGTCTTTATTGAGTGCTTTAATAATTGGACTTATTGTATTGTGGGCAATTTTAATACTCGTAGCATGTTCTTCCGATTGAGTATTTAAAAAACATAAAAAAATTAAATTTAATTAGCAACAAGATTATTTAAATAAAATGAGTGGAGAAGATTATATTATTTTTTTAATGATTGGAGTTTTTTTGTGGTCAATTTTTTTAATCACATACACATTTCTAAAATGAGTAATTTTAAAAACATAAAAAAATCAAACATATGAAAATGAAAAATAAGGCGCAAAAAATAAAAGGATACTACTTTAAATTCCTTAAAAGTATGTTAAGAGATATTCCTATAAAGTCAGAGGTCACCTGCACAGTTTTCAAAAGGTTTCAGTGCTTTGTAAAACAAGTATATAAGTTGGATGTCTCTTTTGAAGATGTTTTAAATTTAAATGATGAATTGAGGGGAGAAGGGAAAGTTGAGGAGCATGGAGGTTTGATAAGTATCTTGTGAATTTAAAAGGAGCAAAAGATAATTTTTATTTTTAAAAATTTATGTTTTTTTACCAATAATAATTAAACGATTAATATAAAATAACCTACCTACCATAAATAACTCAAATTTGAGGCAGTTTTACCACTAAATATTTGATTTGAAATGAATTTAAATTTAAAAATTTAAAACAATTTCAAAAAAATAGGTAGCGTTTTATTGAATAACTTCTTTTATTCCGAAACAGGTTTTAGAAGTAACTTGCACCATATAGCATATGCTGTCTTATTGCTATTCGCATTAAGTGCTCTATTGCAACTGTTAAATATTTCAATAGGAGTAGGAACATTTAGTAATGGAACTCCACCTTTCCAAAATATAATCACCGTAGTATAAGCCAACCTATCAATTGTACCTCTAAACAAGGTATTTTTAAAATAGGATTTCGTTCCAACAGTTCCAAGTAATGTTCGCATTTTTTGTACATATATTTTACTATTTGTTGGGTTTTTTCTTGGAAGTGAATAAATGCCCTCAATGTATTCTTCAATGTTTAATGCAGTTTCATTTTTAAAAATTTTTTCAGATTTTAGATAATTTACCATTTTGTTTTTTTTAAAATAAAATTAAAAAGAATTAAGAATGCTCAATATTAAAACAATATGTTCGTTCATTAGAAAATTCATTAATGCACCACGTGGATTTAGAAACGACTAATGAATTTAAAAAATTTAACTCTGCCCCTTTGTCAGTGAAAATATGCGCCACGTGGATTTAGAAAATTTACCTTTAAAAAGAGAAAAAAGGTTCTTTTTAAAGCAGGTGATTTAGATAATCTAATAGGTAGATTTTTCTAATAACAAGCTAATTATAAAATAAATTAAATTTAAAATGTGGTTATATAAGTGGTTTAAAGCTGGCGATTGGAATAAAAATATTGAACTTTTAAAATCAAGATTAGGCTTTGTCAAAATAAAAGGGGAGTATGTAAAAAAGTGTATTGGAGGAGAATTCATTCATTTTGATATTGAAGAAGGGTATATAAGAATCTATGCTGTCAGGAGAGGTGATATAGTTGAAGTAGAAGGTATTCCTGAATATGAAGAACTTTTAAGAAGTAATATTATTACAAAGGAAGCGTGTTGTAAATTAATTTAATATTTAACCCTATAATCCTAATTATTAGTATTTTAAAATGATATGCGAAGTTATTTTAAACAGAACGGAACAAATATGGTTAAAACCAAATAGATGGTTAAGTTACCTGTGTCACATATCTAAGAACCTGTATAATGAAGCGATATATATCATTAGGCAGGAATTCATTAAAACAGGAAAGTGGATTTCATATAGTAATCTGTATCATTTATTAAAAACCAGTGAAAATTTTAAAATCCTACCTCACAATACCGCTCAACAAATTTTGATATTGGTAGAGAAAGCATGGAA
>MTER01000185.1 GCA_002083985.1 Candidatus Altarchaeales archaeon A3 | reverse complement strand
ATATTTTGAAAAGGAATTTGTTAAGCAAGAATATGAAAAACTACGAGAAGAAAATTTTGAGGATTTTGAAAAAATCCTGAAAAAAGAATACCGAGTTAAAGAGAGTAAAGAGGTGATAAGTGAAAAAGTGCTAAATTTTACTCACCCGTCTTATTCTCAGGCACTTCCATTTATTCTTGAAAATATAGGATGTAGAAATATATTTTGTGAAGTTTTAAAAGAACTTGCAGACAAAGAATCAGCAGCACGGAATGTTGCTTGGGCAGTTGCATACAATTTTGAAAAACTTCCTGATAATGTAAGAAATTTATTGTTTGAACTTGCAGATAAAGAATCAGCAGCAGGAGATGTTGCTCATGCAATTGTAGACAATTTTGAAAACCTTCAGGAGAATGTAAGAAATGAATTACTCCTTAAACTTGCAGATAAAGAATCAGCAGCAGGAGATGTTGCTTGGGCAATTGTAGACAATTTTGAAAACCTTCAGGAGAATGTAAGAAATGAATTACTCCTTAAACTTGCAGATAAAGAATCAGCAGCAAGAGATGTTGCTTGGGCAATTGTAGACAATTTTGAAAACCTTCAGGAGAATGTAAGAAATGAATTACTCCTTAAACTTGTAGATAAAAAATCTGCATCAGGAGGTGTTGCTCGAGTAGTTGCATACAATTTTAAAAAACTTCCTAAGAAGATAAGAAATTTATTGTTTAAACTTGCAGATAAAAAATCAGCAGCAAAGTATGTTGCTTGGGTAGTTGCACGCAATTTTGAAAAACTTCCTGAGGAGGTAAGAAATTTATTGTTTAAACTTGCAGATAAAGAATCAGCAGCAGGAGGTGTTGCTTGGGCAATTGTATTCAATTTTGAAAAACTTCCTAAGGAGGTAAGAAATTTATTGTTTAAACTTGCAGATAAAGAATCAGCAGCAGAACATGTTGCTCATGCAGTTGCATTCAATTTTGAAAAACTTCCTGAGGTGGTAAGAAATTTATTGTTTAAACTTGCAGATAAAGAATCAGCAGCAGAACATGTTGCTCATGCAATTGCACGCAATTTTGAAAAACTTCCGGAGAAGGTAAGAAATTTATTGTTTAAACTTGCAGATAAAGAATTAGCAGCAGAACATGTTGCTCGGGCAATTGCATTCAATTTTGAAAAACTTCCTGATAATGTAAGAAATAAATTACTTCTAAAACTTGCAGATAAAGAATTAGCAGCAGAACATGTTGCTCATGCAATTGCAGACAATTTTAAAAAACTTCCAGGGAATGTAAGAAAATTATTGTTTAAACTTGCAAATAAAGAATCAGCAGCAGTAAGTGTTGCTTATGCAATTGCATACAATTTTGAAAAACTTCCTGATAATGTAAGAAATAAATTACTTCTAAAACTTGCAGATAAAAAATCAGCAGCAAAGCATGTTGCTTGGGTAGTTGCACGCAATTTTGAAAAACTTCCTGAGGAGGTAAGAAATTTATTGTTTAAACTTGCAGATAAAAAATCAGCAGCAAAGTATGTTGCTTGGGTAGTTGCATACAATTTTGAAAAACTTCATGATAATATAAGAAATAAATTACTTCTAAAACTTGCAGATAAAAAATCAGCAGCAAAGTATGTTGCTTGGGTAGTTGTATGTAATTTTGAAAAACTTCCTGATAATGTAAGAAATAAATTACTTCTAAAACTTGCAGATAAAGAATTAGCAGCAAAACATGTTGC
Organism: Candidatus Altarchaeales archaeon A3; assembly: GCA_002083985.1. Taxonomy (GTDB): domain Archaea; phylum Altiarchaeota; class Altiarchaeia; order Altiarchaeales; family Altiarchaeaceae; genus Altiarchaeum. Next base: position 4,401 of record MTER01000185.1, on the reverse strand, counting down.
TCATGCAANNACAATTTTGAAAAACTTCATGATAATATAAGAAATTTAATTTTTACAGATAAAGTTCACAAAGGACTTGAAAAGATTATTAAAGAACTTTCTAATAGCACATCTGAATCTGATAGGGAAGACGCCGAACAATTTAAGAAATTTCTAAAAAATGCATGAGCATAAAATTATAATAATCGGAGGTGTAATTGGTGCTTACGGAGCAAAATTTCTGGCGGAGAGGAATGATGTTACACTTCTTGAGGAGCATAAAAACGAAGAGCAGCCGGTTCATTGTGCTGGCCTGATAAGTAAAAGCGGATTTGAACGGCTTAACATAAACCCTGACAAATTTATCCTGAATAAAATCAGAGGTGCAAAATTTTTCTCTCAAAACACATCTTTTGAAATCAGAACAAACGAGATAAAGGCGTATGTTATAGACAGAAAGATGTTTGACAATGAGCTTCTTAACTCTGCGATTGACAGCGGTGTGCGGTTTATTAATGAAAGAGCAACTTACATCAATGCCGGAGAAAATTGGATGGTTAAGACAAAAAACAGTGAGTTTAAAGCAAAAAATTTAATTTTGGCAACAGGAGCAAATTATAAACTACACAGGATGTTAAATCTCCGGATTCCGAAATTTTTAAATGCTCTGCAGTATGAAATTTTTGCCGAATGCGAGAGCGATATGGTTGAATTGCATCTGACGAATGACTTCTTTGCGTGGCTCATTCCTGCTGATGGTTATGCAAGGGTTGGAATTGCCGGTTATGGAAATGTAAGGGAAAAATTAGACGGGTTTATTAAAAATTTAAAGCAGCACAGGAAGGTCGGGGAAATTTTAACAAGACAGGCGGGATTAATTCCGATATATGCTTCTAAATTTAAAACCGAATATAAATTTAACGATTTAAATTTACGATTAGTTGGTGATGCGGCAGCACAGGTTAAGGCAACAACAGGAGGCGGTGTTGTAATGGGATGTCTGGCGGCGAGGCATCTGGCAGACAAAAATTATGAAAAGGAATGGAGAAAGGAAATAGGAAATGAACTTTATTTACATTTAATAATACGAAAATTTTTAAACAGAAAATCCATCAGATATGACGACATGCTGATGCTTGCAAATAGACATAAACACATATTTTATTCTGCAGATATGGATATTGCATCAAAACTCTTAAAAAATTTAACCTCTGAATTTGTCAGGCATCCGCTAATGATAATAGATGCATTTAAGATTTTGTTTTAATTGTTTTGGATTTAAATTTATTATACGAATTTAAAAATTTAATATTAATTTAACAGATGAAAGCTTTAAAATGAGTAATTACGAAATTTATGTATCGGACTACAACTTTGACGATGAGGTTAAAAAAGGGCAGAATATAACAAATGTGAAAATTTGTGACACGACTTTGCGGGACGGAGAACAAACTGCAGGGGTTTTATTCTCGTCCGAAGAAAAGGTTGAAATTGCCAAAGCCCTTGCTGAACTCGGCATTGAGCAGATTGAAGCAGGGATTCCTGTTATTTCACAAAGTGATATTGATGTAATAAAAGATATTGTTAAGGAAAAAGAAGAAAGAAATTTAAAAGTAAGCATTATGGGATGGAGCAGGGCAAACAAAAATGATATAGATAAAGTAATTGAAACCGGCTGCGATGCAATAGCAATAAGTTTGGCAACATCAAACATTCATCTGGAGCATAAACTTCATAAGACAAAGGAGGAAATTTTAAACATGGCTGCGGAAGCAGTAAGTTATGCACACTCTCATGGATTATACATTTCATTTAATGCAGAGGATGGCAGCAGAACCGACTACGACTTTCTTATTGAATATATAAAGACCTGTAAGAATGCAGGAGGTAACAGATTGCGGCTTTGCGATACTGTTTCGGCATTACATCCAACAGCGACAAAATTTTTAATAAAAAATCTCAAAAAAGATATAGGGATTCCGATAGAAATTCATGCACATAATGATTACGGACTGGCCGTTGCAAATTCACTTGCGGCAATTGAAAGCGGAGCAGAATATGTTTCAACAACAGTTAATGGAATCGGCGAAAGGAGTGGAAATGCGTCACTTGAACAGATAATAATGTCTTTAAGATGCCTGTATAATATTGACTCGGAATACAAAACGGAAAATTTAAAGAAAATTTCAGAATATGTTGAAAAGGCATCAAAAATAAAGGTCTCGCAAATGCTGCCTGTTGTAGGAGAGAATGCTTTCAGGCATGAGTCAGGAATACATGTTGACGGACTGCTTAAATTTCCATTTACTTATCAGACATATTCTCCTGAAATGGTTGGACAAAAGATGAAACTGATTATCGGGAAGATGTCCGGAAAGAGTGCAATAAAAGGAAAACTTGATGAATATAAAATTAAAACCAGCGAGTCGGATATAGATGAAATTTTAAAGCAGGTCAAATTTTTTGCAGAAAAAAGAAAATCTGCATTGCTTGATGAAGAATTTATTGAAATTGCAGATAATGTTATAAAAAAAGAGGCGTTTGTATTGGTTGAGGTCTTGCCAAAACAAAGACAAATGGTTTATGCCGAAATCGGGGAAATTCAGGATATTGAAGCGTATGAGGTTGCAGGGGATGTTGATATTATAGTAAAGACAACACAAAAGAGTGCAGACATTATTGTCGGGAAAATTAATGAAATTGAAGGAGTAACAAAGACAACGACTTACGGAGTAGTTAAACGATTATGATTTCAAAAGCGAGTGAAATTTTGCAGGCAAAAGAAAAATTTAAATAAGTTCGCTTCGCTCTCATTTAAAAATTTCATAAATTTTTAAAGATTGAAAACTTGTAGTTTTTAGTATATTAGACATGTAATAACTTTTTCACCTTTAAATTTTATTAATTTTAACCTCACTTCGTTCGGATATTTTAAAATCTTTGCGATTTTAAAATCACCTTTAAAAGTTTTAATTTGCAACAACTCTATTTTAAAATTTCCTGATTTTAAAATAACCTCGCTATTCCTCTGATATTTAAAACTCTTTGAGATTTTTAAATCGTTTAAAATTTAATTTCACAGAATAAATTTAATAATAAATTTTAAGATAAATTTTAATAATGCGAACATATAGTTAATAAAATTTAATAAAAAATGGCACAAACAATTAACATGGACGATTTTGATGACACTGTAAGAAAGGGACAACAGCAGATACTAGGAAGCATGAAGATTATCGGAATAATTGCAATATTATTTTTTGCACTTATGTTCACATTTGGTTTTTGTATTGTAACAATTCCTGCAGGACATGTCGGAGTTCAGTATTCCTGGTTTGGAGGAGTGCAGGATTATGAATTCGGAGAGGGCTGGCATTTAAAGGCGCCATGGATTACTGTAACAACATACAGTGTCAGAACAATGGAAAAAACAGAAGTCATGCACGCTTTATCTAACGAGGGATTGAGTGTAAATATGGAAGCAACTGTTTTATACCACATCCTTCCAGACAAAGCAAATGAGATACATAAAGGCATTGGTCCCAATTATGAAAATGTTGTTGTTATGACCCAGTTTAGATCTGTTGTAAGAGAAGTTGTAGCAGAATATCAGGCAATAGATATTTATACTGAAAAAAGAGCTGTTCTTGAAAATAAGGTGTTGGAAGATGCAAGCACACGGCTTAAAGGAAAAAATATAATTGTGGAAAGTGTTCTTTTCAGAAATGTGGAACTTCCGCAGCAGTTAAAGAATTCTATTGAAGAAAAGAAAAAGGCGGAGCAGGATTCGCTCAGAATGGAATATGTACTTGAAAAAGAAAAAAAGGAAGCTGACAGGAAAAGAATTGAGGCAGAGGGTATTTCTGATGCAAACAAAATAATAGCAAATTCATTAACACAGCAATATTTAACATGGTACTGGATATCCAACCTTGACAAGTATACTAGTGTGATTTATGTTCCGATAGGCGAGAACGGAATGCCTGTGTTCAAAAATGTTGATAATGTTCGCACTGATATTACTAATGTTACAAATTCCACCAGATAAGAAAATAAAATGGAAAAAGTAAAAGTAAAAAGGTCAACAACTACTGACGCAGATAAAATTTTAATGGCGTGAAAATAGGTGACTTTTTTTCGTAATACATAAATTTTAAGATTTATTTTAAGTGGAATTTTTAAAATATTGCTTTGATTTTTTTGATTTATGAGGGCGAGCACTAACAGTCACCTGTTAATTGCTCCATCAAAGTTTTGACAAAGTAAGGTAATTAAATTTTTCACATCTATTTTTTAATACATCAAGCGTGAAGTTTGAGGTATAAATTTATTTTACATTTAAATTATTTCTGTGAAAATTAAAGATATATGATGTGAAAATGTTGTTAATATGTCTGATAGATTGATTACAGAATGAAATTC
>MTER01000184.1:6765-9181 GCA_002083985.1 Candidatus Altarchaeales archaeon A3 | reverse complement strand
TACTTAAAGATAATAAAACAAAGAATTTAAAATAGAAAAATTTAGTAATTTAAGGGCAGATGTTCTTAATTAGCAACAACTCTAATGTAAAAGGGATTGATGGTTTATATGATCACAGAAAAGATGGCAACACTAAGAAAATCACTCCTGAGATAGAACATTATCTTATAGGGTTACTTAAAAATAACCAGGAACTTTTGGTTCGTGATATTCAATTAGATGTCAAAAAGCAGGGTAACATAGATATAAAACGCTCTACAATTAATGATTTTAGAAAAAAACATAAGCTTGAACGCATCATTAAGCCCTCATTGTGTGTAAAAGAGGTACAATTTGCTGGATTCGAAATCCTTTCTGCACTTGCTTATCACACAGGAATATTTGATGTTTGGTCGCGTACAATTGAAAAACACATAGAAAATGCTATAGAGAGCGATATATTTAAAGAGAATCAAAAAATTGGTGCTGATCATCCCTATGAACGAAATGAAGGAAAGTTCACTGTAGAATATAATCGACTTGAAGATGTTCGGAAGACAAAGTTTGATTCTATCTCAGATAAAGTTTACCATAAGGATATGTCGCGTTTGCAGGTATTGAGTACTGAGACAAAAACGATTTCAAGAAAAAATCTTGCGGTTCTGTCCTTACCTTTGGTCACGTTGAATGGTGGTATGCGAGACATAAATAAGGTTATTGGTAATGCTCTTAAACATGTGTGGGGATATAATTATAAACATGCCACAATCGATAAATATTTGAGGGAACTTAAATATCTTCAGATTTCATCGAACTTCATAAAGGCGACAGCAGAGTTCTGGATCAATTTTTGGAAGGGGTTTAATGAAGAATCACCAACCCTTGTGTGCTACTACATTGACAGGAACACAAAACCATTGTGGTCAAGCAAGAGATGTAAAAAAGGTAAAGTTACTATGCTTGGGAAGGTCATGAACTGTCTGGAGCAAGTATTTATTCATGATTCTTTTGGTCGTCCGATTTATTTTCAAACCTTTTCAGGCAATGCAAACGTTGGGAATAACGTACTGTCCTTGATGGGGCATAGAAGAATATTTGAAATCAATTTCTTCTGATGGGAAAGTAAATTCTGCAATTGTGATAGATTCCGCCGGCAACGGAGTATCTACATTGAGGAGTATTGTGGAATCGGGTAGATATTTTATTACGATATTGGATGAAAACCAGATCAAAGATGTGAGAAAATTCAAAAACATAAGAAAACCGGAAGAGTACAAGTATGGAAATGCTAAACTAACGGAATGTGTGGTTGAGATAAAGGATTCAAAAGAAAAGAACTATATTTTCGAATGCAGAGGAGTAATTATTGATTGGAAAAAAGGAAATAAAACCGTTGCAGTAACAACCATACCAAAAAAAATAATAAATGAATCGTTGGTTGTTAAATCATATTTTGATAGATGGCCATGTCAGGAATTACAATTCAAATCAATGAAATCAGGTGCCTCAATTTATAGAATTGTGGGTTATGGCAAAAAAGAAATTGTTGATGAGAAAATGCAGGACAAGCGAAAGAAATTAGAAAAAAGTATTGAAGCAATTCGTTTTGAACTAAAAGAAGTGATTGACGACCTTGAAAAGTGTAAACTTAAACGTGATCAATTATGTGACAACGAAAGAAAACTTAAAGAGCAGACAACTATAAAAGAAGGTAAACGAGTAGGAGATGCTGATATTTTGTTAGCATTAGAAGAATGCAACAGAAAAATAAAATCCATTGACAGAGAAATAAACAACATAAAGAAACCACATAAAGAAGAATTTGAGAAACTCAAAAAATGGGAAAAAGAATCAAGCAGAATACAAGGAAAGGAACATGTTTATGTGGCTGATGTTGAACTTGACCAGTTAATGACATGCTTCCGGATGAGTTTTGCAAACCTATACAGTTTCTTTTTGTCTCAGTGCCTAAATAACGAAAAAATGGAAATCCAAACACTTATTCAATCCTTTTTTATGTTAAGTGGAACGATAACAGAGACAGAGACCGAAAGAATTATTAAGTTGACGAGAAATGAAAAAGAGCCAGAAATGATGGAAAAGTTAAGTATAGGTTTGAATGTTTTAAATAGTTGGAATATTAATAGTGTTAGTAAAAAGAAATATATATTTTGTTTTAATGGTAACCGTTAATTTGGTCATGTTTTAATTTTAGCCGATAGTCATGTAATAGAATTAAATCTGACATTCTCAAGTTAGATTGACTGAAAAAATTGAAATGAATAAAGGTAACTATTCAGATGGTACAAAAATTACTAAAAACTGCAGGTTTTTAATCTTTAAAAATGTAACTTCTCAATAACTTGTGGGAAAATGATAAAATATATAATTTGTTTTGCATTTTTTGTATTTGTTTTTTATAAAATGTGCAGTTACA
>MTER01000184.1:2839-6743 GCA_002083985.1 Candidatus Altarchaeales archaeon A3 | reverse complement strand
TATTGGATTTTTAAATTACCTGTGAAAATTTCAAAAAATTTAAAAAAGTCAAAAAATTTACCCTTAATTTTTTGGGTGGCTGAATAGTTACGAATAAAGAATGAATAAATTTGTATGCTCAAATGACAAATATAACTAAAAAATATTATAAAGATGTATGAAAAATTTCGGATTATCAGGGTTGAAAATAAAAATTTCACAACCATTATGGACGATGTTGTAATTGAAAAAAATTTAAAATTTTACATTAATGCTCAATTTATCGCTGACTTATCCTGTTCTGATGGTTATGAAAAGGAATTAGCAATTGGATTGTGTGCCGGAGAAGGAATTTTGGAAAGCAACGCCATAAAGAAAATTTCAACCGAAAATAACGCCGTAAGAATTTATACTGATGACACCAATTTCAGCCAGAAATTTGAATTATATCTTTCCTCTGACTGTATGAGCAAGTTAAGGCCAAGAAAAATAATAAAGGGAATAGAGGACTATGATGTTACCGTGCAAAATATTGTTGTTTCGTCGGATTTGCGCGTAACTCCTGAAAAAATTTCTGAAGGAATGAACAGAACGATGGAAAGTGCAGAAATATGGAAAAAAACAGGTGGGATGCATATAGCGAGCATGATGTTCGGAGAAAATTTTGCTCAATTTATTGCCATTGAGGATATAAGCAGGCATGTTGCAGCGGATAAAATTTTCGGATATGGAATAATCAATAATATAAATTTTGCAAACAGTATTCTTTTCACATCGGGAAGATTGCCTGCAGATATCGTGGCAAAAATTTCACGAGTTGGAATTCCTGTTGCAGTGACAAGAACTGCCGTAACATACTCAGCAATTAAAGTTGCGGAAAATACAAATGTAACATTAATTGGCTTTGCGAGGGGCAGCAGATTTAACATTTATACACATCCCGAAAGAATAATAAATATTTAGAGGATAAATTTTATTTATTAATATTTATATCCATTCATAATTAAATTTAATAAAACAAAATACAAAAAACAAGAAAATAAAATGGCGTATGACAGAAGGGATGACAGGAGGGATGAGAGAAGAGAAAGAGTAGAGTATGAAGTGATTAAGACAGATGCAGTGACTTATGGAAACAACAAGTTTTTGGAAATTGCAAGGAAGAAAGTCAAGGGGGGAGAGAACGAAAATGAATTTGTGAGTATCTCAAAGGGATATTTTACACCTGACGGAAGCAAGAAATACAAGGAAGGTTTAGGTTTCCCTGCAGACCAGAAGATTATAGACGACATTGTTGCAAAGTTGAGCAGCGTACTTCAGTAAGAAATGTATATGTCTTGTCTGAAGACAGAAATTTTTTATTTTTATTATTTTTTATTTACTTACTTTATTTCGTTTTTCATAGTTTGGTTTTTCATTTTAAATTTTTCTAAACGATAAAATGCACTATGTTGAAATTTTATCTGACTTTTCAACCTCACATTTTTTGGAAAGCGAGTATATTCACGGGCATAACTTTAAGATTAATGCAAAATTTTATGGAAATTTAGATAAAGGCGGAATGCTCATTGATTTTTACAAGGCAAAAGATGCACTTGATAAAATTTGCGCTCAATTTGACCATAAGGTTATGCTACCGCTGTCTGCAGAAAACGGAAAAGACAATGCTACAACTGCAACCAATAAAATCAGTGTCCAGGAGAAAAATTATGAAATTTCAAATGATGATATTGTCTTTATACCGATACGAGCAACGACAGCAGAATATGTTGCGGAACATATAACAAACCAGTTAAAGGAAAAATTTAAGACACAAAATTTAAAAATTTCCGTTGAGTTGGAAGAAAATTATGACTCGTCTGCAACCTTTTTTGAGTGAACAATCCTTATTATTATATATTTTTCAGCCATTTCAAAAACGCAAAGTTTTTGAAATATGCAAGCGAAGCGAACTTATTTAAAAATGAAATTTTTGAAATCTCCGAGCGTTAGCGAGGTGAGCGATTTTTACTAACCATGACTTAAAAAGGGCTGAAATTATGACTCATCGGCAACATTCTCCGATTGATGTTTTAATTTAATTATTCTTTCGCTATGTTTTTGAGTAATTAACAAAAGTTTTCCTATCAGAGTATAAATTTCATCCCTGCTCATAGTTATGTTGTAGGGAGCGCCTGCTTCTATCGCTACTGGTTTAAACTGTGTTATTATATCAACAAAAGCAAAAAGATTTGCCTTTAACTCCATTTCAACATTTCCGAAATAAAATTTCTTTTTTTCGGTCTCTCTTTCGGCCTCATAAGTTTCATCAGTTTCCTCTGTTTCTTCCGTATTTCCCCCACATCCACATTTTGCATTACCTTCTGTTTCTTCATATTCTTCCAAAATTTCATCCATGTTTTCAGAAATAACATTTGCAATTGCGTTTATCTTATTGAGTGCATCATTCATCCGTTCTTCAACTAATTCCTTATTTTCATCATAAAATTCAAGTATGACATTTGCATAAATTTCCCTGCTTTCAATATTAGTATCTTTTGAATAAATTTCCATTTTGGAGAGGTGTTCAAAGGTCTTAACGATGTCACTTATATCAAGAAAAATCTGATTTAAGGTAACCAAACTCAATTCAACGCTTTCTTTTTTTATTTCAACTGCAACCGGGGCAAAATTTAACACCTTTTTTATTAATTCTTCAATATCGTAAATCAATGCATCTATAATTATTGCACCTACAAACGGCACTCCCTGAATTACATGGAATGAAATTTCCTGCGGTTTTGTCCTTTTTGTTTCAAAATTTTCAACCGCAAGAGCAAAGAATTCCTCTGCTTCCTGTTTGTTACTTGCCTGTTAATTTTGTTTCTATCCATCCCTCATCAAGATATTTTTGCTTTTCCTCTAAATCCAGATCAAATTTATGAAATTTTTCCATTATAAATATTGTAAATATTAAAATATATGATTAATTGTGATTAAATCAAATTTAAAATTTTTCATCAGTTATTGCATTATATCTATAAACCTAAACTCCGCATTTTTACACCGATACTCACGCTTAACCCCTGCTTTTCAAGCACTTTAAAGTTAATTTTTGTATTAGCATATCATATTGGGATAAAAAAGCATCGTAAAATTTCGTAAAAATATTTCATTTACGCGGGAAGTATTAGTATAAAGTAGCGGAGTTTAGGTTATAAATAAGATATAACAAAACTGTTGTATCTCTTAATATTTTTTGTAGTAACTATTCAGAGGGTACAAAAATTCACATATGAAAATTTCAAAAAAGTTAAAAGATTCACTTGTAATTTTTGGGTGGCTGAATAGTTACTTTTTGTATTTGTTTATATCCTAAAACATTGTCATTTTATACTTATTTGACTACCTCTTTAAAGTCGTTCGTGTTTTTAATATTCTTAAAGTCCTCGTCTTTTTTTTGCATCTTTCTTATATTTTTAATCAATTTCAATTGTTTTCAGCCATTTAATTGCATTTTTTAAGTCATTTTTAAGAGAATACAAACATGCTAAATTATAATATGCATCAGCATAATTTAGATTGAGCTTTATCGCTTCTCTGTATTCTTTCTCTGCTTCATCATAGCGTTTTAAATTCTGCAATAAAATTCCTAAATTATAATATGCATCAGCATAATTTGGATTGAGCTTTATCGCTTCTTTTCAGCCATTTAATTGCATTTTTTAAGTCATTTTTAAGAGAATACAAACATGCTAAATTATAATATGCATCAGCATAATTTAGATTGAGATTTATCGCTTCTCTGTATTCTTTCTCTGCTTCATCATAGCGTTTTAAATTCTGCAATAAATTTCCTAAATTATGATGTGCTTCAGCAAGATTTGGATTGAGCTTTATCGCTTCTCTGTATTCTTTCTCTGCTTCATCATAGTGTTTTAAATAC
>MTER01000184.1:0-2833 GCA_002083985.1 Candidatus Altarchaeales archaeon A3 | reverse complement strand
TTTCCTAAATTATGATGTGCTTCAGCAAAATTTGGATTGAGCTTTATCGCTTCTCTGTATTCTTTCTCTGCTTCATCATAGCGTTTTAAATTCTGCAATAAATTTCCTAAATTATTAATGTGCTTCAGCAAAATTTGGATTGAGCTTTATCGCTTCTCTAAATTCTTTCTCTGCTTCATCATATCTTTTTGATTCTGTTGCTGAAAATGCCTTCAAAGAATGTTCAATAGATAATTCCAATTTTTCTTTTTCAAGGAACAAGACATTCGGGGCGTAAGAATGTTGTTTTCCTTCCTTTATCCGCTTTACAAAATTTTTACTACTCATTCTGCTTACTTGTGTTCTTACAATTTGTTCGTCTAATAAAGATTTGTCCGATAACTCTTTTATTGTTACTGCCTTTTTTTTGTGAAAAACCATGCTGCACATATCTTTAAGTATTGTAAGTTGCTGGAATGACAACCCGGCAAAAAAATTTTCAAATATAACTGGATTTTTAAACATGACATTTTGAATTGTTCTTTCTAGGTCATAATTATAGTTCTTAATCAATATTTCTATGACTGATATATTGTCATTTCCCACTTCAATGAGTTTTTCTGTATTTTCATCATCTAAATTTTTCCTGTATTTGTCCGTCAGAAATTTTATATATTCCTTCCCATATTCCAATTTTATCGGATTAAAAAATCTGTAGAATGGAGCAGCATAACTTAATATTGTTTTAGTAAATTCAGGTGTATTTGAAGTTGCTGTTACTACAACATTTAATTCATATTTCTGTATGTTTGCCCTAAGGAATGCCATAAAATTTTTGCCTAAATCGTTTAGCATTTTATCAAAATCGTCAATGAATAATATTTTATCTTTATACCTTCCCAATAACATTTCACCATAAAGATATATATCTTCCTTCTTTTTTATCTCCTGTCCCTCTTCAAGTTTGGCAAAAAATCTTATTGGAGTGCTTACAAATTTTCCTTTTATAAAAATACATTTTGATTTTGTTTTTATTGTGGTAAAGAGATATGACAATATTGTGGTCTTGCCGCAGCCATCAGCACCATGTAACAAGTAAAGTCCATGATAATTTTCAGTTATATCTTTAACTATTGACAGGTTGTTCTTTTCAAAAATAATATAAGAAACTTTTTTTTCTCCATCCAACCATTCTGCGGTAGTGTTTTTTCTGGACAATTCCTTCTCAAATAAGGGAAATTTATAAGGAGATTCTTGCATTTTATTTTAAAATATTATTTATTATTTCCTCAAATTTTGCGGGAGCGTTTTTGTTAATAACGCTTAAATATAAAAGATTTGAGTAGGGATAATACTTGTTGTCATCTCTTTTTTCAAGGATAAAATAATATTCTGTTACCTTCTTCATTAACTCATCTAAATTTTCCTTTTGTTCATTAAAAGATGTCTTTATTTCATCTATAGATGCCGGAAGGAAAGGTATTATTCTTTCAAGAAATTTTAGTGTATCCTTATCAAGATGTTCAAAAAACAACTCTTGCATGCTAAAACCTTCATCTGTCATTAACCCTTTCACTATTTTATACAGATTACTTTTATCTATTTTTGCGTTTTTATTAACTTTTGAAACAAACAATTGCAAATCAGCAGGCAAAGTTCCCACTATTTCAATTATTTTTCCCCCCAACTCATTGTCTATTTTTTTGGTTAATATCTCATTTAATACAGAAATGGCAAGATCCCTTTCAAATGGTTTTATGGTTATCTTGGAAAAAATTTCAAAATATTTTTGTGGATATAAAGTAAACACATTTTCAGAACCAGTAATAATAAATAAGGCATTATTTTTTATTTTTTCAATTTGTGCTTTCAGATGTGCACACATATATTCAAAGTTTTTATTTACTGTAACTTTATTATCTTGATCTTTTTTTCTGAGTTCTCCAAACTCATCTATCAAAAATAAAAATCTCTTTTCTTTTTGCGTTTTAAGAGATTCAAAAAATTTCTCAGAAATTTCTATCCATTCTTCGTTGTTTTTATATTTTTTGAATATTTCTTCTCTCTGTTCCTTATCTTTTTTATTTATGGTTTTCTCAATAACTTCTTCAAACTCCTCAATACTTTCATAGTTGTGATAAATCATCTCTTTGTTTTTTCTTATTCCATCAATTATTTTACTAACTTTATTATCCCTTTCTTCGTCACATTTTCCTTTTATCATACAAAATACAGGTACCTCATAAAATTTTGCAAAACCGAATTCCTGTTCAACTTCTTTGCTATATTCATTTCCAAGTATTAACAGGAACGCATCGGAATCTTTTATGTTATCTTCCTCAACTTTTTCAGGATCATCAGAATCAGGAAAATTTTCTATGAGAAAGGGGTTATATCCAAGCTTGTTTAGCATACTTCCTGCGGATTCTCTTTCTTTTCCAAGTTCTCCTTTTCCCCTTTTTCCTATTGAAGAAACAAAAATTTTAAGTGGTTTTGTATATGCTAACAAGTATGCAAATAATGCAGATATGTTTCCTTTATACCCCATGCAATCATACCTTACAATTCTATATTTGCTATTTTCCATCTGTTTTTCTATTGCATTAAGCAAGGTAGTTTTTCCAACTCTTCTGGGTCCAATCAAGATTATATTTTGATTAGCACTAATTGCTTCCTTGATTTTATTTATTTCTTCTTTTCTTCCAGGCGGATTTTTAACAGACAATGCCATAAGATTTTTTATTATTTTTTCTTTCATTTTGTGAAACAACTTTGTTTTATAACAACATTGTTTTATAACATTCTTGTTTTATAAATTAGTTTTTAAGATTATAAATAAAATAATAAAATAAAC
>MTER01000183.1:1932-4879 GCA_002083985.1 Candidatus Altarchaeales archaeon A3 | reverse complement strand
TTGAAATGTTATTAAGAGGGGTTCGGTTAATCATAGCGTATTAACCGAGCATTTAAAATTTATCTATAAAATTTAACAAAATGGGTTATGCGATAGAAACATTTTATGAGGAAGTTTATAATATTTCTCTTTTAGGGGGGGTGAGTTTTCAAATTCCTCCAATAGGTTCAGAAATTAATTTATTAGAGACAGCACTAAATAATTACCTAAATAATCTTTATCCAACGACGACTCCGCCTTTTAATTACTTATATGTTAGTTCCGATATTTCAAATCCAAATCAATACGTTTTGAATTTTATTGATAGTTATTATGGTAATGGTGGTTTATTTATAAATCAACCTCTGGATTTGAGCGGTTCGGGTTTTTTTGAAGGTGCGGAGGGGATTACGTTTAGTTGGGAAAAAATAAGACAAGTAAATTCACAATGTATAAACACAAAAGAAGATTATGAAGTTTTAAACGGCTTGTTTATGGGAAACCACGAAGCAAATGAAATTCATTCTTTACGAAATTTGAAGCATTCAAAAATTATAAATAAATTCTAAAAATTTAAAAAAAAATAAAATGCAAGGTATAAGCATAAGGGGGGTGCAAGGCAGATATACGGTAAGCGGATTAGAAAAGAAAATAAAGAGTCTTGAAAATCAACTTGAAAGAGCAAAGAGGGTTTTAGGAGTATTGCAAAAAGAAAAACCTGTAAAATAAATTTAAAATTTTTTTATGGCTGATTTATATGAAAGTTATAAGGGAAATGAATTATATGAGAAATGGAAGGTAGAAAATAGATTAGAACGATTAGAAGTAATTAAAATAATGATGTGTTGTTGTAAAAATGCCGAAAGTTGTAAAATCTGTTAATCTTACTGAAACACATCCGGAAGATATTGTAATTTACACTTATATTTTTACAAATGATTTTCCTGATGTTGCTGTCATTCTTACCAAAATTGAGGACAATATTTTTGGTATAATCTGGGAAGGGCTTTTAATCGTATATGCTGGAAATTCAAAAATAGTAACGTATACAAGAACGGCAGATTGTAATACAATAAGAAATAAGGCCAGGGCGTTTTATGTTCACGAGGAGGAGCATTCTATAACGCCGTGGAGTAATGAAGTTTTAGTTAAATGCAGTTATCCATTTTCAAACACAGAAGCGAATTTCAAAGAATTACAGAGCAAGTATATGGGCAATATGCAACACAGACAGGATAAGACAATAAATAATGCTGAATATTTGTCAATAATAAAAGGGTTCAACACTCAACAAAAAAATGAATAATATAAATAAAAATACAGTATTAGATTTTTTGGGGGTTTTATTCGTCTCTTTGAGCGGGCATTGTGTTTTAAATTTAACTTCAGAATGTAATAATTTATATCAGTGTATTGTTTTTTGTATTTTTGCGGTTATAATCGGACTAATTTTTATATTCCTAAAATACTATTTAAGAGAGGCGTAAAATTAGGGATTTTAGGGGCTTCGGATTTTAGGGGCTTATGATTATACCTTTTTTTTATTTTTGTTTATTTTTATGCCTGTTTTCTTGTTCTTTATAGAACTTTTTATCCTGTATTAAGTTAATTAATTAATTAATTTAATACAGGTAATCAGGATTTAAAGGATTAAAATATGAGTTTTACGGGCTTCGGGTTTTACGGGCTTATGATTATGCTTGTTTTCTTATTCTTAATTAATTATATTCTTATACTCTAAAAATTAATTAATTAATTAATTAATTAAATAATAAAATGGGAAATATAAAAAAGGTAGGGTTTGAAGTAGAAATGGAAATTTGGCAACAAGTAAAAACATATTGTATGGCAAAAAATGAAAATATAAGCGACTTTGTAAGTAGAGCAGTAAAAAAAGAAATTAAAATATGTGTAAATCAAAAATTAATAAAATGAACGGTGAAAAGATATATGTAATAACAGAAACAGAATTGACAAAAAGAAAGAAGGATATTGAAAATAACTCATTTGTTAAATGTATAAACATAGAGCGAGACCAAAAAGGAATATATGGAATTTTTATTAAAATAATGGATTATGATGAAAAATGAAAACTACACAAGAGAGATTAGAAAAAATTGAGGAGTGGATTTATGAATTTGAGACGTACCGGATAATGAAGGAAACAATTTATGAGGTTGTTTATGAGGTTATAAATGATTTTTATAAAGAAACAGGACATAAAATAAGTGTAGAAATAAAGCAAGAAATTAGAAAAAAAATTAAAGAAAAATATAACCTTTAAAAAATCAAAAATGCGATTAAATTTCAGCATAAGTTTAAGCGAGGAGGCAGGACATCTTTTACAAGAATTAGCAAACAAACAACAAATAAGCATTTCAAAATACCTTAACGACATAATACTTTCACAACAAGAAACAAAGCGAGAGAAAATTTTAAGATTATTAAATATTTTAGAAAATAAAGAAATGCCTAAAAAAAATTTCTTGGAAACAATTGGATTTATAAAAGAACACATCAACAAAATCTAAAATGTCTGTAAAATATTGGAAAACAGGAAGAACAATAGCACTAATTAGAAGTGAAATGGATATAAAGAGAGCAGAATTAGTAAGAAATACAATAAGAAAAAAGAGAGAAATAACAGGAGAAATAGAAACAGAAAATTACATTGAATTTTACACGACAACAAAAAATAAAGAGAAAAAATATGAAATAATAAAATACGATATAAAGGGGCAGAGGATATATTATAATTTTATAAATTTGCCTGCAAACAACATATCCGAATTGGAAAAATTTTTATAAAAATATGCCTGTAAAATTAGGGATTTTACGGGCTTCGGATTTTAGGGGCTTATGATTATACCTTTTTCTTTTTTTGTTTGTTTTTATGCCTGTGTTTTCTATTAGTGATTTTACGGGCTTCGGGTTTTACGGGCTTATTCCTGTGTTTTCTATTAGGGAT
>MTER01000183.1:0-1867 GCA_002083985.1 Candidatus Altarchaeales archaeon A3 | reverse complement strand
GGCTTCGGGTTTTACGGGCTTATGCCTGTGTTTTCTATTAGGGATTTTACGGGCTTCGGGTTTTACGGGCTTATGCCTGTGTTTTCTATTATTATTATAATAATAATAAAAAAGTGATATATATATGATATATAATAAAAATAATAATAATATAATAATAATATAAGTTTTTCGGAAAACAAAAATAAAAAAGTGTCAAATTTGTAATAATATTATAATAATATTATTTTTATATTATTTTTTATTCTTATTCTTTTAATTTTAATTTATTAAAAAATTGTGTATATAATTTTTTGAAAAATGAAAGGTAAAATAATATTAAATTTAACAAAGGAACAAACAGAAAAATTAAGCGAGATTTCAAAGCAAGAAACAGAAGGAAACACAAAGAAACTGATTATAAAAATTATTGATATTTTTCTTAAATCGCTTGAAAAATCATCTGAAAAAAAGCAAGACAACACACTTGAACAAGAATATTTAAAAAAAAGAAGCGAACGAAAGTTAAAACTTGAAGGGATAATAAACAAGTATTAAGATGAAAAATGAATACAAATATTTAATTTTGAACAACCTCTATGAAATACAAAAATTGCAGAACAGCAAAAAACAAGGGGTTGAGATTGATTTTTTAGCAAAAAGAACAAATAAAACATATAAGGACACATATAATTTGTGTTATCAAGCGAAACGGAACACTTTCATAAATATGTGTAAAATTAAAGAAAGAGTTATTTTAGTAAGTTTTACTAAACGAGGGTTAGATAGAATAAAATGGATAAGGAAACAAAACAATCAATTTATAATATATTAAATGAATTTCCAAGCAGGAAAGTTAATAAAATTACAGGTATTGACAAAAAAATAAAAAAGCAAGAATATAAAAATTTAAAAAGTGAAAATAAACGAAGCAATAAAAGATATAGACATTCAAACATCAGCGATACAAAACAAGAACTACAAAAAAATAATGAAAGCGATAAATAAAGGGGTTGAGAAAATTAACAAAAAATTAAAATCAATAAAATAATATGGTAGATTTTAAAAAAGAAAAGGGGATATGGACAAAAGAGGATTACGAGATTTTTACGGGTGAGTTAGGGGGTTTATTACGAGAAAAGGAGTTTAACTTTTTTAATTTTCTTAATGAGCAGGGAAAAAAGACACAAGCACAGAAAGATTTTCAAAATTTCATTTTGCTTCAAAAACAAGGAGCATTAAAATTACAACATAAAGAAGCGATGTTAAAAGTTTATACAGACGTTTTATTCAAGTATTTAGAAAAACAAGATGATATTTTGCGCGCATATTCAGCGATTGGAAGCGTTCCTGTTGTTGATAGTATGATTCTAAACGAAGCAACGATGACAAAGCAATTAGCACTAAAATTAGCGGTTTTAGTGTCATTAGGACTTTGTTATTTGGACTACAAGGCAAAAAGTGATGAAATTTTGTTAAAAATTACAGCATTAACCGAAAAGCCACTTTTACAAATAGACGATTTAACAGAATTTGCATTTATTTTAGATTAACGATGAAAACAACAGAAAAAACAACAGGAACAACAACAGAGCAGGATTTAGACCTTCAAATGATAGCGGGTTTTGTAAATTGGACTAAAGAAATTTTTATCAATCATATAGAAATCGTTGAAAAAATGAAAGAAGCGGGAGCATTTAATAAAAAATAATTATTGATTTAAATACTTCTATTATTAATTTATAAATAATTTAACAAAATGGGTTATGCAATTACGACATTTACAGCCTATATAGCACAAGCCATAAACACAAAAGAAGATTATGAGGTATTGAATGGGTTGTTTATGGGAAACCACGAAGCCGAAGAAGACCACGCACTGAGAAAC
>MTER01000182.1 GCA_002083985.1 Candidatus Altarchaeales archaeon A3 | reverse complement strand
TAACGAAGTCTGCTCACTCTCGTTCGTGGATTTTTCAAACTTCACATCACTTCGTTCGGATATTTCAAAATCGTTTGAAAAATGAGTATAAAAATTAAAATTTTATCTATAATTTTTTGGGGTTGCTGAATAGTTATTTCTGTATTTTATTTTCGCATGTTTTAGTATGTTTTCCCTACATAAGTAATCCTTCCTTCTTTGCCGCACATGATACACTTTTTTCCCTTTTCCTCTACTCCAAGTACGCTCACATAATTTTCAATTTCATTTCTACATTCTTCTTTCTCACATAGTCCAATCGTTATAATTCCTTTTCCTGCTAAATTTTTTACCTCATCTACGCTGTTTGCGTTAAATAAACGAGCATTAAATTTCTTAACTGCTGTTTCTATTAAATTTTTATCAATATCCTTAAAAATTTCCAGAATTTTTTCCGAATTTAATTCGTCGCTTTTTATTATTTCCTTTTTTTTCGTGTCTCTCCTGACTACTACAACCACATTATTTTTTATGTCTCTCGGACCTGCCTCAATTCGCAGCATCGCCCCTCTCTTTTCCCAGTAGTAAAATTTATCTCCCGGTGTTTTATCGCTTTCATCCAATACAATCCTGAATTTATCTAATTTTTCCTTTATCTTTCTGCAATAATTAAGGACTTCTTCTTTGTCTCCTTTTGTTAATATCGGGACAACTACTATTTGCGTCGGTGCAAAATTTGTCGGAAATTTAAGTCCCGCATCATCTTTATGGATGTTAAGAAGAGATGCCAGCAGCCGCCCAAAACTTGGACCATAACATGTCAAATGGACAAATTTATGCTTGCCTTCTTCATCTTCATAGTTTATATCAAATGCCTCTGAAAATTTCTTACTCAGGTTGTGAATTGTAGCAATCTGCAAAATTTTACCGTCAATGATTGTGTCATAAGCAAGCGTATAAGATGCGCCGGGAAATTTATCCCATTCGGGCCTGCGGTGAATTCTGTATGGAATACATAACATATTGAGCAAGTCACTATAAATTTTTCTGATTTCTGCTACATTATTTTCTGCATCCTCCGGATTTTTAAAGGCAGAATGCCCCTCATTCCACAAAAATTCCCTTCCTCTTATTAACGGTCTCGTCTGCTTTGTTTCATACCTGTATACAGCACAACTCTGATGAACCTTCATAGGCAAATCCTTATGGCTTCGTATCCACAATGAAAACATCGTATAAACAGGTGTTTCCGAGGTTGGTCGCAGGGCAAGTTTTTTGTCAAGTTTATTTTTTCCTGCTTCAGTAACCCAAAAGACCTCTGTTTCAAAGCCCTTAATGTGTTCCGATTCCTTCTTTAAAATGTCCTCGGGAATTAAAACAGGAAACAATACAGGTTCGTGTCCTGCTTTTTCTAAATTTTCCTCTAAAATTTTCTGCATCTCCCGGACAACAATTAACGCTGATTTTCGGTAGATAAGCATTCCCTGAATCGCATACCTGTTGTCATAAAATTCGGTTAAAATTTCATCGTCTATTTCCATTTTTCAAACTTATTTTAAATTTTTGGTATCCTCTCAATAAAACAGGGTAATTAAATTATATGGTTCTATTTGAAAAATACTAAATTTTTATATTTTACACTCGCTGTTGCTCGTATCTTTTAAAAACTTGAAGTTTTTAAAATACCCTGAAATTTTGAGAGAGTACTATTTTTGATATAATCTAAATTTTTGATGTTTGCTCTTTCTCCGCATTCAAACTTCAAATGCCACACAATCACAAGTGATTTTCTCTATCCCTTAATAATACCTTCGCCTTCAAAAATTTCTGCTGCTTCATCAATAGTAATATCTTTTAAAGGAACCACATAATCGCTCTTTTTAAAATTAACCACATTTCCTTTTTTGGCAATCGCCTGCATTTTCTCTATTTCCCCTCTTATTTTGTCCTGCAATACATTTGCATCCTTAACATACTCTGCAATTTTATTATCATGCACATTCATTTTATCAAGAAGTTCCTGTGAAATTTCGTATTGCTCGCTTTCCCCCTGTAATCTAACAATAAATGTCCTCATTTAAATTTATTTAAAATTTAGATGTTTTTAAAATTTTATTCCTTAAATATTTTATGCCTTAAATTTTACTTACCTTATTGTTTTTATTATTTTCCGAGTTTTGCCTTTAATGCCACCAGTTCGTTATTAACCCCGCTGCTACCCCCTATCTTTGCCAGTTCTCTGTCAATATCATCCTTCTTTTCCGAGCCGAAATCAACCTCTGTAAGTGTTCCATCATCAACCATTGTTGTTATCGCATCTGCTCTCGCCTTCTGCTTTTGTATCTTTCCTTCAACCCTGTCAACAGTTGATTTAACATCTGCAATATCCTCGCTTAATCCGGTTAATGATTCCTGAACCTGAACTGTTGCCTTGCTTGCATCATATTGTGCCTTTAAAATTTCTTTGTGTGCTCCGAACTGCTGTATTTTCACTTCCAGCTTCTGTTTTGTTGCCTTTAAATTTTCCAGATTTTTATCAAGTCCTGTAATCTGCTGGTTTAAATTTTCAATTGACTGCATTGTTTCCTGTTTTCTGCTTAATGCCATTGTTGCCAGATCATCTCTTCCTGCATTTACAGACGCTTCTGCCTGCCTCTGATATTTTTCGCCTGCGACCTTCAATTCATCCCTCTTTATTTCAAGTTGTTTTTTTGCGGTCATCACATCAGCAATTCCTTTGCTTACATTTTGCAATAATTCCTTCTGCTTTTCATAACTATAGTCCAGCATTTCCTTTGGATTTTCTCCCCTGTCCAACAACCCGTGTATCTTTGCAGACAAAATATCTGCTGTTCTTTTTAATATACCCATTTTATTTCTATTTTTATATTTTTATAAATTTATTATATTTTTATTAGATATATTGTAAATTAAGAATGCTGTCTTAACTTTGTTACTTGGCATATTCTCAAAATTTTGGAGTAAAACATAAAAATTTGGCATTTTTCACTGAAAAGTAAAGCCACAAAACTCAATTTACCATATTTTATTGAGGGGATACAAATTTTTGCCATAAATTTAATCATTTAATCGAACTTGCTCAATATTAAGTGGTAAATCACTCGTAACCGTCAAAAAATCACGAATAACCTCCACTCTTTATTGAGCATATTCCTATTTTTATATTTTTATAAATTTATTATATTTTTATTAGATATATTGTAAATTAAGAATACTGTCTTAACTTTATTCTTCTCAAAATTTTGGAGTAAAACATAAAAATTTGGCATTTTTCACTGAAAAGTAAAGCCACAAAACTCAATTTACCATATTTTATTGAGAGGATACAAATTTTTGCCATAAATTTAATCATTTAATCCCATAAAATTTCAACCTTGTCAGTTCTGAACCTCTGCTTAACCTTTGTTTCTTCAAATTTCTGTCTTATTCCGCACTTAAACATCTTAGAGCCAGTCAATGCAATCATAATCCCGTTATCCGAGCAATAATTGTCCGGAACAAAAAATTTCACATTATGCTCTTTTGCCATCAACATTAACATTTCCTGCAATCGCTTATTGTTTCCGACCCCTCCAGCAAGCAGCAACTCCTTCACATTTAAATGTGCCAATGCCCTTTCGCTAACCTCAACAAGCATAGAAAAAGCGGTTTCCTGTAAAGAGTAACACAAATCACATAAATTTTCATCCTTCTTTCTTACTGCACTTGTCAGCAATCCGGAAAGACATAAATTTGCTCCTTTAACTGTATATGGCAAGTCAATGAAATTTTTTCCGCTCTTTGCCAACTCCTCAACCTTTGGACCCGGCGGATGCTTTAATCCGAATTCCCTCCCAAATTTATCAAGCAAATTTCCTAATCCTATGTCCATTGTCTCGCCGAATATACTATAAAAATTTTTCCGTTTAATTAAAATTTGTGTATTACCCCCTGATGCATAAACAATTAAAGGATTCTGCAAGTGTCCAAGATGTATTCCTATTTCAATATGAGCGACACAGTGATTCACGCCGAGCAAAGGAATGCTGTGATAGAGGGAAAGTATCCTTGCAGAGGTTGCTGCTATTCTTAATGCAGGCCCTAATCCGGGCCCCTGTGAAAATACAATCAAATCAATGTCCTTAATATCCAAATCCGAAATTTTTAAAGCTTCTTTTATTGCTATGTCAGCATTCTCGGCCATAAATTCCGATGCAAAATACGGATTTATGCCCCCCTCGGCAGGAGAATAGACCTTTCTGACATCTGCCAAAATTTTTATTTCACCTTCTGAATCATTAATAATTCCGACGCCGAAAGTATGTGCCGTTCCCTCAATCCCTAAAACAATCATTTTATAACGAATAAATTTGAAAAATACTAATTATTATTAAACAAAATTTAAAAGATGAAAGAAATAAAAACACGGGGAATCTTGTTTGACCTTGACGGAACGCTTGTTGACTCGTTTCCGTCAATCATTATTGCGTTTAAGGAAGCGTTTAAAATTTTAAAGCCATTCACGAAAAGCGATATAAATTTTACGGATGACGAGATAAAGAAACTTATAGGAATTCCCCATCAGGAAACATTCAGAAATATGTGTGATGATGGGGAAGCAGTTAAAAAGGCAACGGAAATATTTAGGGAAACAAGGAGGAAATTTAAAGTAGGTGCGATTGACGGATCTGTTAATTTATTGATGTTTTTAAAGACCAAAAATTTCAAACTGGGCGTTGTGACAACAACCGGGAGAGAACTTACAGAGAGAATTTTAAATGACCTAAATGTGCAAAATTTATTTGAATCAGTTATTACAGGAACTGATGTGTCAAATTTAAAGCCACATCCAGAACCGATTTTGAAGTCGATTGAAATTTTAAATTTAAGCAATGATAGTTGCATTATGGCAGGAGATCATCCGAATGATATTATTGCAGCGAATGCTGCCAATATAAGAAGCATAGCAATATTATATGCCCGCACAAAAGACGAATTTATGAAGTATAATCCGACTTATATTGTGAGTTCAATCGGAGAAATAAAAAATTTAGTGGATAAAATTTAGGGCTTATATTTTCATTGCGAGGGTTCCCAAGCGGCCAAAGGGGCGAGATTCAAAAGGCGAACTTTTCTTTTTTAAAAAAATAGAAAACACTCCGAAAAGAGAAAAAAGTAAACATTAGAAAAATTTAAATAAAAACATATATACTTGACTTTCGCCACACAAACTCTTATTTCTTTAAAAATTTGTAATTATTTAGCCACACAAAAAACTACGAATAAATTCTTTGACTTTTTGAAATTTTTTGAAATTTTCACAGATAAATTTTTGTACCGTCAGAATAGTTATAAAAATTTTTCTTTAAATTTACGCATAAAAGTAATTTATAATAAAGTTAACTATTGCGGGGGTTCCCAAGCGGTCAAAGGGGCGAGGTTCAGGGCCTCGTTGTGTAAGCATTCGTGGGTTCAAATCCCATCTCCCGCATAAAGAGAAAAGTAAAATTTAAAAATAATTTTTTATAAGGTGGATGTGAAGGTTATAAAAAGTGCAAGAAGAAGAAGAACTGTAAGCACAAAAAGAGTTAACGGAGAAATTTTATTATATGTTTCAAATAGTTTAAGTAATGAAAAAATAGAAAAGTATATTGAATGGGCGAAAAAGAGGTTTGAGGCGTCAGACAGGAAGAAAAATTTAGTTGAAGGTGATGCAAACAAGAATCTTGAAAATATGGCAAAAGAACTGAACAAGGAATACTTTAACAATGAACTTAAATGGAATAAAATTGAATATAGCACAGAGCAAAACTCAAAGATGTTCGGAAATTGCCATACTATGGATAAAATAATAAGGATTTCTGACCGCCTTTTAAAAATGCCTAAATTTGTTCACGATTATGTTGTGGTTCATGAATTAGCCCATCTGAAAGTTTCGGGGCATAATGAACAATTCTG
The DNA here is from genome assembly GCA_002083985.1 of Candidatus Altarchaeales archaeon A3. GTDB lineage: Archaea > Altiarchaeota > Altiarchaeia > Altiarchaeales > Altiarchaeaceae > Altiarchaeum. Next base: position 581 of record MTER01000182.1, on the reverse strand, counting down.
GAATTTTGTGAAAAGGTATGAAAAGATGGATATGGCAAAAGGGTATTTGATGGCAGTGGCAATGGAGGATTAAATTTTTGAATATGCTCAATAAAGAGTGGAGGTTATTCGTGATTTTTTGACGGTTACGAGTGATTTGCCCCTTAATATTGAGCAAGTTCAAATTTTTATTAAATTTATGTTCTCTTTTATTTAGTGTCCAAACTCATATTTTTTGTCAAAAACACAAAAATTTACATTGAAAAAGTTAAAATTTTTTCAAAATTTTATACTTTGTGGATGGACACTATTTAACACCTAACTAAATAGAGTAGTGTCCATAAGTTATTAACAAAGTTTTGATTCCGTCAAAACTCCATTTTAAAAACTTCAGGTTTTTTAAATCTCCGAGCGTCGGTGAGGTGATTAAACAATATCCTGATAATGTCAAATTAAAAATCATTATTTTAAAAATCTAAATTTATTGATAGTGAGAATATGCTCAATAAAGGCATATCCGTTAACTTAAGAAAAAAGTCCTTGCCACATGACGATATTGTATGAACAAAATTGAACATTTTATCAAACTTTGGCATTATTTT